>JAHEEQ010000064.1 GCA_024640585.1 Micrococcales bacterium | reverse complement strand
ATCAGCTTCTTGGGTTTGCCTGAAACAAACTCCATATGGGGCTTGAGCACTGAGGCATCTGTTCCAGGCACATCAATATCCTGAACTTTAATCAATTCATCTCCAAGCGCTAAGCCGGCAGTTTGAGCTTGTGATCCTGGCTCAACAAGATCTACAACTATTTTTGTAACCTTGGGTTTAAAGAAACCATCTGCTTGGACCTTCAAACTAAACCCTAAGAACTCAGTCGAAGTTGCAAGTGCAGCAGAGCTATTGAAAGCACTTGATACATTGAAACTGGCAGCTGAAACTGGTGAATTCGATGCTCAGCTTGAAAGTGTGGGTCTGAAGCTGAAAAGCGGCTTTACTAAGTAAGCTGTTTTGTAGTTTGTCCTTTAAAAGGACAACAATGCCCCACTTGATGGGGCGTTTCCATTTATAGATAAATACATCGGAGGATCAACCGATGAGATTATTTGAGTTCGCTGATGCTCAGTCACAAATGGAACTATGGAAGCTAATCACTGATAGCGTTTGGCAAGCAATCGCAAAACAAGCACAAGAGCAAAAACAGCTTGATGCTCAACGAGCCAAATCAACTACTGCTGCCCCTAAAGTAGCTAAGCCATTCAAGCCCAAGATAGTCAGTCCCAAGCCAAGTAAAGCTAAGAAAACTTCAGCACAGGAAATAGAGCAAGAAAAAGTCCGTGCTAACAAGCTCAAATCCAACGACAAGACGACTTCTGTGCCAAGTAGTAGTGCTACTGCTGTGCCAATGAAAAATCAGTCAAATCCAACATCTATCAATCAAACACAAAAGATGTTGGATCCGCTTATTCAAAGCAACGCTGTAATAGATTTGACCAAGTGAAATTCAAGTCAAAGCGATGACCACGCTCGTTTCATCTACCAATGCATACGCTTCATCACCCACTTTATGAGAACTCAATTGAGTAGAGAACCCCACAAGTTGGAAACCTGAATTTAGCCTAATAGAAACTTCTCCACTTTGCTTACCATTTGAAATTCTTGTGACTTTGCCCTTCAGAACATTCACGCCTTGTTTCTTACTTTTCGTTGATGTAATTGATACGCCTGTTGCTTTGCACAACGCTAAAACGTCCATATTAACTACAAGTCCTAGCAACTGCGCACTCTCTTCGGTGATTTTTGAAGCAAGCAATTGTCCTTCGCCTAATTCCATTACAACTCTTGTAAAGGCTCCATTTTTTTTCATTTGCTGAATTTGGCACGGTAAATGATTGCGCATACTTGTTCTCAAGTTCAAACTTGAAAAACCTAACGCCGAGAAGTTGCTAAATCCTTTTTCTAATTCAGCAAACACAGCAGTTTTTGCCCTACTAAGCAACTCCGCACCTTCCAATACTTTTTGACCTTCTTGTGTAAGTTGCGCACCACCGCCACCGCTACCTCCCACCGCTTTTTCCACCATTGGCTTGCCTGCCAAATTTCCTAGTGTTTCAATTGCTTGCCAAGCAGCCTTGTAGCTCACACCAGTTACCCGAGCCGCTTCAGAAATGGATCCCACGAGTCCTACTTGCCGCAATATCTCAATGCGCTTATCAATGTTTACATCGCCAAGCGCTTGTGCCAAATCAATTTTTAAGGTTTTCTCAGGCATTAGTGAATTTTCGTTATTCAAAATTGGGATAGCGGTGATAACATCGCTATTCCATAAAAGAATAGCGAGGCACTGATGAAGCATTTATTAAATTTTTTAACTGCGCTTTCTATTTGTATCACATCAGCTAATGCCGCTGAGGTTTCTGTTGCTGTTGCGGCTAACTTTACGGCACCGATGAACAAAATCGCTTCAATGTTTGAGCAAGATACAGGACACAAAGCGCTATTGTCTTTTGGCTCCACAGGAGCTTTCTATGCCCAAATTAAAAATGGGGGTCCGTTTCAAGTGCTTCTATCAGCTGACGATGAAACCCCCATCAAGTTAGAAAAAGAAGCCTTTGCTGTGAGTGGCACACGCTTCACATACGCCACAGGAAAATTAGCGTTGTGGAGTAAGCAAGTGGGATTTGTTGATGAAAAAGGAGATGTTCTGCGTATGGGCAAGTTTCAGCGCATTGCAGTAGCCAACCCCAAACTTGCACCCTACGGGGCTGCAGCCATAGAAACCATCAATAAGTTGGGTCTGATGCAGGAATTACAAGCGAAGTTTGTTCAAGGTGAAAACATCGCACAAACCTTCCAATTTGTTCATACCGAAAATGCTCAATTAGGCTTTGTTGCGTTGTCCCAAATTTACGCCGATGGAAAAGTAACACAAGGATCAGCTTGGATTGTTCCATCTAATCTGCACAATCCCATCCAGCAAGATGCTGTTTTATTGACCGCAGGAAAAAACAACATAGCAGCCACTTCCTTGCTCACATATCTAAAAAGTGAGAAAGTGAAAACACTCATTAGGTCATATGGATATGAGTTGTAATCAAATCCAAGAAAGCAAAAGGCAGGACTCGACTGTTCATATTATCAATGGATGGAAAGTATTTAGAGACAAGCCCAACAATGCCATCTATCTAATCGTTGAAACGAAGTTAGGTGAAAAATTGACCTTAGCGACCACAGAAGAAGCACTGAACAATGCCATCAGCTGCCTTCAAACATATGAATTTGACGCTTTTACATTGGGACAAAAAGTGTGAACCAAGTGCCGACTTAGTAATAAATGTCCTTCAAAAGGACATCACCAATCACCACACCAACCGTCGTTTAAAACGACACAAGTTACCCACACTCAAAGTTCTTTTGACTGTTTTAATTGAAATCGAACTCTTTCTTTAGAGAACTGATACATCAATCCTCAATGCTTGTGTTCGCTTGACATAGTCATGGCCTTCACTGGCAATTTAAGCTCTTGGGTGGTTTTGTTTCCCTTGGCATCCTGAAAAGTAAGCGTCACAGGCACTGTGCTGTCTGCTGCTAATGGGGCCTTGACGTCCATCAACATGACATGATAGCTACCAGGCTTGAGCTCAACAGTTTTGCCAGGGGGTAAGTCCAAGCCATTGGGCAAAGCAGCCATTTTCATGACATCTTTGTCCATCTTCATTTCATGAATTTCCACAACACCAGCGGCGGGACTGCTACCGCCGACCAATTTGCCTCCATCTTTGGCAGTGATCTTCATGAATGCGCCTGTTGCCTTCTGGCCCTGCACAGTGGCGCGCACCCACGCATCAGAAATTGTGACGTTTTGAGCAAATGCTGAGCCACATACAAAAACAGTTAGCGCGATAAGTGATTTAAGTTTCATTTCGCTCTCCTTTTTTAGCTAATCAAAAGATTGATTCGGAAAATTATTGAAAAGGTTATCAGTGCTGATTTCTTCGCCAGCCTAACCAGATTTCTATTAGCGCAACTGGCGCAGAGGACATTGCCAAAACGGGCATAGCCAATAGCATGAGCGCTCCGCCCACTATAGCCCATGGACTCACACTTAACCAAGCGCCAGGTAATAAAGCAGGAAATATGGAGGTTCCTGACTTTCGACGCTTAAAAAACATCACCCATCCTGAAACCAAGGAAAACAAGATGCCCACACCAAAAACAAACAATAACACTTGGTTCCAGATACCAAACTCAGCTCGATGAAAAGGAATGCCTATAGCTGTAGCTTTACCAAATGCCGTTTGTTCTGACCATCCGCTGTAATACAGTTTTTCACCAGAGTATGCATCTAAAAGCAGATCAAATCGCTTGGTGGGATCGCCACGGTCCATTTGGTTGGCTCGCCACACCCCATCAGGACCTTTGGGCGCCATGACCATCATGGAAACTTCGGGCGCTTGACGTCGCACTGCTGTAACAGCTTGCTCCCATGACAAAGGCTTGGCACCTTCAGTTACAGATGATTTGAAGTGCGAAGGAATGCGAGGAGGAGCCTGACCTGCTGCATCGCGAGCCCACTTGATTTGGTTGCCTGCATTCTGACTCCAAGTCAAACCTGTGGTGAGAATAACAAAGCTAATGAGTCCAAGAGCAACTCCAATGAATGAATGCCATTGTCGCCAAGCAATACGCCCTTTTGCATTCTTTTGAGGAAGGCCAGACTGTCCAGCTACAGGCCACCACAAATAAATACCTGTAATCAACATCACCATGGTCCAACTAGCAGCCAGTTCAATCATCCATCGCCAGCTATCTCCTTGAAGCAAACTGGAGTGCAGTTTGCGTGCCCAAGTGGCAAACCTGTCTGACTCTTTAAGTTGCCCCAACACTTCTCCTGTGTAAGGATTCACATAAACCACCATTGCTTTTGCAGGTATGCCAAAGTTAGGTCTCAAAAACTGCGCTTTACCCTCTGTTTTAGTTGTTGCAGCCCCGTGACCTGAGTGCCCTGAGTGCCCTCCAGTCTTTGCTCTATCTTGCATTGGCGCATTGAAGGCAACGCGAACACTGTCACTTTTGTCAAAAGCGGGCATGACCGAATGCAAAGTCCAGCCTTCAGGCATAACTTTTATTGCGGTTTCCACAGCTTCGTCAAGTGGACGTGCCATTTCCTGCGGCTTCACTTTGTCTAAATGACCATGCAATAAGTTTTCGATTTGTGGTGTGAAAACATAAAGCAATCCGGTTAAACATGCCACAAGCACAAAAGGGCTGGCGATCATGGCAGACCAAAAATGCAAACGCCATAACAAACTTCTGCGACGCGCTTTCAGGGGAGCTAGGGTAGTGTTCATGTGAACTCTTTATTTAGCTTAAAGAAACGTCTTTGTCACACCCAACATCACACTACGAGGTGCACCTGGGGTATAGGTGTTTTGCGTATTAGGTGTGTAAGTTCCGCTTTTGAAAGAACTTGAAGCACTGTCTGAATAACGTTCATCCGTTAAATTGCGTACCTGACCCCAAAGTTCTAGACCAGCTTGCAACTTATGGCTTGCTGTCAAATTAAGCAAAGTATGACCTTCATAACGCACGGTGTTGAGGTTGTTCATCCAATAACTTCCTTGTTTCACCATGCTTAAGGAAACGCGCGAATCAGGGGTGAATTTCCAACCTACTTGCGCATTCACTGTATTTGTTGGTGCTTGCGGCATCGTCTTTCCGGAGTAGTCTTCAACAGCTCCTACTTTGGCACTGACCAAATAGTTCACAAACTCATGCTTGGCCCATGTGGCACCTAAACGCCAATCCCATTGAGCCAATTGTTGTGAGAGGGACAACTCTACACCGCGACTTCGAGTTTTACCTGCGTTTTTATTGTAACTGTCCCCCACTTCGGAGGTATATGACACGATGGTGTCTTTACCTTCTAGTTGGTACAAGGCGGAATCTAGTCGAAGGTTGTTTAGCAATATTGCTCGCCAACCGATTTCTTGATTGTTATAGACCGATGGCTTCAAGTCAGGAATAGCAGTCTTGCCATAGAGTTGACTCACCTCTGGTGGGGTAAAGCCTTGACTCAAATTTGCATATACGCTTTGTGTATTTGACAGTGCATAAGTTGCACCTATTTTTGGACTAACACGAGAGAAGCTTCTGGTCTCATTAGGTGCACCAAAATTAGCACCAGGAACTAAGTGATTTTCAAACTCATATGTGATGCTGTCATATCGACCACCTGCTACAACTCTAAAATCTTTGACTGGCGTGAACTCTAACTGTGCAAACAACGCATCATTGGCGATTCCAGCACTGTAATTTCTAACGCCAGTTGGACTTGCAGCATTGTTAAGCAAATAGGATTGATAGACCCCAGAAACTGTATCGCGCGTGATCTTCAAGTTATCTGAGACATAGTCGTTATTACTTCTGTCAATGTAGATACCCGAGACAAGTCGTGCATTGAACCAGTCCAAACCTTGCACGTGTTTAAGGTCTACGCCTAATGAATCTACGTGATTATTATTAATAGTGCCTTTACAAATAGCGCCAGAGCATCCGCTAATCGTGTAAGCTGGCAACTGTCCATGGTCATTGTTTCTTGCGAAGAATGTGACAGTGGTTAAACCTTTATTAGTTGTTTCAGCTTCCCATGCGACATTGGCTCGAGTGGTTTTATCTTTCCGCCATGTAAAGGTATTGATACTTTTGCTAGGATTAGTGCGGTAATCGTTTTCGAACAAACTACCTGTCATATCTGATTCAAGGTTGGTATAAATGAGAGAGGACCGAATCCAAGCCGCTCCGCCCAAGTCATAGTCAGCTCGAACCGTTACTGAATCTTTTTTGCCACCACTGTATTGCTGCCAATTGTTGTGATCTCTCTCGGAGCTGTAATGCGAAATACGAAGCCCAAGGTCGCCCCAAGTATTGCTTGCACCTGAGTCAACACGAAAGAACCCATCTGTATTGTCTTGTCTAAAGCCCAAATAGCCAGTGGGGGTGCGTGAAGGTTTAAGCGTTATGAAGTTCACAGCACCACCCACGGCATTGCTTCCATATAGAGAAGACGCAGCGCCTTTGACAACCTCAACACCACCCGAGCCATTCATGTTATTTTCATTCAAGCTATTATGATTAAATGCACCTAATGGACGAATTGGAATACCATCCTCTAAATACTGATAAACAGCGTTGGTTGAAATCGGTTGACGAATAGACATACTATGTTGCTCGTTGCCCAAGTCATTCCAAAACACACCTGGAATTCTGTTAATGATTTCCCCTACTGATTTAACCTTATCTTCATCCCATTGATTCCGGCTAACCGAACCGATCGAAACTGGTGTTTCAGATAACTTTGTTTCAGCTCGTGAACCTGAAACCACAACTGTTTCTGATTGCGCATATGAAATCGAACTGGTAATCAGGCTGAGTACAGCAATTGTGAGCGAGGTGTATTTGAATTTGATTTTCATGGTAATTTTCTACGTATTGAAATTGCAAAAAGGAAAAATTTATTTGCGCTGAGCCGCTTTTACGCAAAGGCTATTGATGAATTGGGATTAGAAAAATGCAAGCCTGATTTCTTTTTGGCTTTGGCTTGCTGTCTAGCTGGAATCAATAAGTTCAGGTCTCTGCAGACAGTTTCAACAGTTGCGTCGATCGTGCTCGCAATGTCCTTCAATGTGGGTAAATCAGTGCGTTGGATAGACACCACTTGGCCGTCCAACCTAAATTCCAATAGCCCGATCAGGTAGGCCAATCGTTGCCCTATTGGTCCCGTACGCAGTCGGTACATGTCGTAGGTTTGTCGTTGCTGCTGCAAGAATCCTTGCACCAGTGTGGTGGGATCAGACAGCGCATGCGAAGTCGTATGAACTTCTACTTTTGAATCAATGATGGCTTGTACTGTGTATTGATAGGCTTTGTGACACAGTGATTCAACGCCAATCAAGTCTCCTGCTTTGGCCAGTTGAACGAGGGCAACACCAGACTCCTCTGAACGAACTAATTTAAATACACCTTGCGTCACGCGCCAAACGGGTCCAATACCTCCGGCAAATGTGAGCGTTTGTCCACGTTTTACGCTGACAGAACCCACTTCAATTTCTGTAGAAATAAAGTTCACTTTCTTCTCCAAACTAATTCAATCAGAATGAACATGAAAAATTCATTCCGACACAGACCAGACTGCGCGATGCACAGTCCAAAACTATGAAATTAGAGAGTAGAAGGTGGTCCGCGCGAAGGCAGTGGCGGCGCAGTGACAGACGCAATGTGAGCCGCTGCAATCGGGTGCAGGGCGTGCGCCAAGGTGGAGAGTTTTTCGAAGTTGACAGTTAACGGTTGAGGCGGCGCCGTTACAGATGCACACAATGGGCAATCCATATTGGTAACCCGATGAGTGTCATTGTCATCGTGGGAATCCACCAGTTTCATCATGCCACCCGAAGAGCAAACCATTTGCAGGTTGCCTGGGTTGACAATGGTGGATGCAATTGCAGACCCCAGAAACAAAGCAAACCAAACCAGCACAAGGCGGGCTATGAATTTGGTGTTGCGAAGAGTTTGCATCCTCAAATTATTACATATTTGACATTTGATAATGACACATTTGCACAAGACGCAACCGTATGTCCTTTGAAAGGACAACATCAAACACCAGCCTCTGTCGTGTAAAACGACACCTGCCGCCCACAAAAACCCACTAGCACGGTCGCCACGCGGCTCACATAATTGTAGAAAAGGTGTTAAATCCTTTAAATTCGCCCTAAATCTTTGACTAATATTCCTTGAATTTTTGAATCAAATCTCAATTGTTGCTCTTTAGTTAAAACTCCAATTAGCTGATTTGAACTACTCTCAAAATTTTCCAGCAGAGTAAATTTATTTCGTGCCGAATCAACAAATCTTCCAATAAATATTTTTCCACTGATTCTTGCGTCAAATTGCGGGATTGAGTTTTTTTCCTTAATCAAAAACTCAATGTATCGCTGAAAATTATCTTCAAACGGAATCCACAATGCATCTTGCTTTGGATTGAGCTCCAACTCGCTGTGAAGCTCACTGAATTTTTGAAGTATCTGATCGGAATTGATTTGTGGGGGCAATGGTCTTTCTTGCTCTTTTTGAAGCGCAGACCAACCTCTTCCATGTCCCATCCCGCCACCTCTTGAACCTCCGCCCATGCCGCCCATGCCACCCATTTGTGCAAATGAATTGCCCGCAATAAAAAATACCAGCAGAAAAAATACTGGACTCAATTTAATTTTTGAACTTGAAATCAGCAATGACATAAAATCCTTGTCTGCTTAGTTAGTTGTGAATTCAAATGTAGGCGTCTTCGGTCAATGTGAAGTAAAGACGTCGCAATTTTTTGTAATACATAGCGAGGGCGACTTCTATGCCAAGTAGTAGTGCTACTGCTGTGCCAATGAAAAATCAGTCAAATCCAACATCTGTCAATCAAACAGAAAAGTTATTGGATCCGTTCAGCCATAGCAAAGTTGTAAATGATTTGACGAGCTGAACGCAAAGTTTATTAGTTCAGTAAATAAACTGCTTCTAATTGATCAGACCAAGATACGACCAGACAATGCCACCTAAATAACGACTTGGCAGCAAAGTAAAAATTCCAGCACCGACACAAGCACCAAAATACAAACCCACCATTGCTTGACGGTGCTTTTCTATCTCTTTCATTGCCAGTGCCCTAAATGCATACACAAGCCAATAGGCGGTAAAAGGAACCAGCAAATGAATGGGTGTGTAACCTTCTATATTGGGTAGCCCATAGTCCCTAATGAATATGGCAGAGACGGCGGAGACGATCATCATCGATACCCAGCCATACCCAATTG
>JAHEEQ010000027.1 GCA_024640585.1 Micrococcales bacterium | reverse complement strand
CACCAAGTTCAAACACTTCCAAAACTGCGTCAAACAATTCGCAATCTAGAGAAACTAAAAAGGAAATTTCAAAGATAGAACGTCAGATTGCAAAACTAGACACTCAAATCGCCAAACTTCAAGAAGAGATGGCTGAAAAATCCACTGATTTTGAGGCATTAAAAGAGCTAAACTCAAAGGGAGCGCTTCTAGAGGCTGAAAAACATGATCTTGAAGAACTTTGGCTTGAATTGAGCAGCGGGGATTAGTTCTCTTCTTCCTTTTGCTCCGTTAACCGACCTGCGTGCGCCTGCGAACTAGGATCTTTACGAACTTTGATTGCGCTCGCAATTGTTGCAGTAATCAAAATTAAAGCTATCGCGCCAAGACTCACTGCGATTGGAATTTTCGGCACCAATACCCCAGCATCTATCAACCACGTGGCTTCATGTGCATACGTCAATACCAATTTAATTCCAATGAACACCAAAATGGCGGAAAGGCCGATTGACAAGTAAACGAGCTTGGACAAAAGTTTTTGAAGCAAGAAATAAAGTGCTCGTAAACCAAGTAACGCAAAAGCATTTGCCGTGAATACTAGGAAAGGTTCTTGCGTCACTCCAAAAGTAGCTGGAATTGAATCTAGTGCAAACAGAAGATCTGTCGAAGCCACCGCAACCATCACCAACAAGAGCGGGGTCGCGTACCTTTTATTGTCGATGGTTACGAAAGTTTTTTCACCGTGGAAATCGTCAGTAACCGGAATTAATTTTCGAATGATCTTCACGGACTTATTTTCAGAAGGATCTGGATCTTCATCCCAATGTTGAAAAAGCTTTACTCCAGTCCAAATCAATATGCCGCCGAAAATAACAAAGGTGAATGCAAATGCATGAAGTGCTGCTGCACCTACCGCAATGAAAATTCCACGCATAAAAAGGGCTAGAACCACACCGAAAAGCAAAACCCGTTGATGCAAAATTGTTGGCACGCCAAACTGTGCGAGAATGATCGCAAAGACAAAAAGGTTATCGACCGAAAGTGATTTTTCTACAAGGTAAGCGGCAAAATATTCGGTTCCATACTGATTTCCAAAGTTCATCCAAACCCAGCCGCCAAAAATCACTGCTACGGCAATATAGAAAATCGACCAACGTGCGGCTTCTTTAAATTCAACTTCGTGGGGATTTCTAGTTGTGAAAAAATCTACAAGAAGAAGCGAAACCAAAACGGCACTCAGGCCAATCCAAATATTTAGTCCAATGTCCACGGGCGGGAAGGTATCGGTGTCGAATCCAATTCGCATTTTGAAAACAAAAGAGTGGGTCTGTAAGCCGGGTTCTGTCGTAGACGAACATCTATCTAGCGATGCAATTGCTTACATCGTCTTGCGGTCTACCTGCGGACTCGAACGAGTCGCCCTCCATGCGTCCACACAGAAATTCACCGAAGTGAATTTCCTCTTGACCTTGCTCCCAGTGGGGTTTACCTAGCCACATCAGTCACCTGATGTGCGGTGGTCTCTTACACCACCTTTTCACCCTTACCGAACTAGTCGGCGGTTATTTTCTGTGGCACTTTCCCGCGGATCACTCCGGGTGGGCATTACCCACCACTGCACTCTTTGGAGCCCGGACTTTCCTCAGCTAATGCTGCGTTCGCCCAACCCACTCTTTTGTTAAACAAACTTTACTTTGTTTGAGTTAAATCCAACAAAGTCGAAGGTCCGCACTCTAGATTTAGGTGCGGACCTTCTAGCACTAGAACACGTACCAACAGGTGGGGACCTGGATCGCGACCGAGGCGATCGCTCGGGAAGTGAACACGGGGCGTCCACCTCCGCCAAGTGGTGAAAGTTCTACTGCAGGTGATTTTCTACTACTGACCGGCTCAATAAGCAATAGAAAGATTGAAATCTGCTCATGCTTATCTTGCTGCCACCGAGTGAAACAAAAGGAATTGGCACAAATTCCGCCAAAATGAACTTGGCAAGTTTGAGTTTCCCTGAGCTTTCAGCCAACCGCGCACTCTTGATTCAAAACCTAATTAACCTCTCAAAATCGCCTACTAAGGCAATGAAAGTTCTAGGCATTTCCAAAAAACAAATACTTGAGGTTGAACATAACTCTCAACTCACATCTGCATTAACTTCACCCGCAATCAACATCTATTCCGGTGTGCTTTTTGAGGCATTTGACTATTTAAATTTGCCAAAACTTGCACAGAATCGCGCCAACAGATCAGTTGTAATCACCTCGTCTTTGTTTGGTCTTCTAGGATTGCAAGATCCAATCCCTCACTACCGCTTAAGTGGCAATACCTCTTTACCAAAATTTGGAAGTATTGCCAAGAGTTGGGTCAAACCAATCGATGCAGCTATTTCAAAAGAGTCGCCCGAGTTAATTATTGATATGCGATCCGGCGTTTATGCGAAATTTTGGCAAGCACCTCAAAACTTACAATTAAAAACTGTGACTATAAAAATCATGTCCAGAATTGGAAAAGGTAAAAGTGCTAAAAAGATTGCAATTTCACATAGCAATAAATTGTCTAAAGGTTTGCTAACAAAAGATCTTGTTCAGCTTTCTAAGGCACCAAGAAATCCAGAGCAATTGACTTCCTATCTTGAATCTTTAAATTGGAATTGCGAACTATCAAGAGCAGAGGGAAAACCCTTTATGCTCGAGGTGTTTGTCTAAAATCTTCTTTCAATCTGCCCAGTTTGCCCAATAGCAACTGCATCAAGTGCTTCGTTGCAAAGTGCATCTGCTAATGAATTTTCTTCACGAGGTACCCATGTGTAAGAAATCTTGGAGGAGTCGAAGAGCTTTGAAGCTTCAACCGCAAGTTTTCGCATATCTGGGTGTTTGATTTTCCATCTTCCAGACATCTGCTCCACAACAAGCTTTGAATCGAGACGAACTTCGACTGTTGCATTTGGATTCAATTCTGCAACTAATTTGAGGCCATTTATCAACCCGTTGTATTCCGCCCAATTGTTTGTTGCAATCCCTAAATATCCGGCTTTTTCGATCAAGACTTTCTGGGTTGCTACATCAATTACAACTGTTCCATACGCCGCTGCGCCTGGATTCCCACGCGAACCGCCGTCAGCCATGACAATGTAATCGGTCATAGATATTTAAGACTTCACCAAGATCGCGCGGCATTCTTCGCAGCGAATAAGTTCGCCATCCGCAGAATTTCTGAACTTTGCCAAATCTGCATTACTGAATTGAATTTGGCAACCATTGCATTTGCCAGTTTCTAAAGTCGATGCTCCAATGCCGCGATTTTCCGTTCGGGCTTTTTCATACACCTTTAGCAACTCGTCTGGAATTGATTTAGATTCGGCAGCTCTCTCATTAAAAATTTCTTCTTGTTCAGCTTCAAGATTCGCGACTAAGACGGTTACTTGTTCATCCGCTTTTTGCAATTTTTGCGTCACCTGAGCTAGGTCAGCTCGAACATTTTCTACATTCTTTTGCGAATCTTCAAGTTGTTGCATAATCGCAATTTCTTCATCTTCAAGCAATTCTTGACGTCGTTTTAGGGAATCCACTTCATGTTGCAGTTCAGTTAATTGCTTTGAGTCTGAGATGGTGCCGGACTGTAAAAGTTCGGAATCTTTTTCAAGACGAATTCGAACTTGCTCAACGTCATTTTCAGCCTTTCGCACTTCTAGTTCGCGGTCTGCAGTTTCAGTTACCGCTGCCACTTCGCGATATTTGAGTGCTTCATATTGGGCGCGAAGCTTGTCTGCTTCGATGCGCTCTGGAAGATTCTTAAGCTTGTGAGCAATTTGATCTAGTTTGGTGTCTAATCCTTGAATGTCGAGGATTTTTAGATAGGCCCATGGATCAAAATTTGTCATGGGGTAATTGTGGTGCAAATACACTCTCGAAATTAACAAGAGTGGGCGCGGAGGGACTCGAACCCACGACCACCGGTTTGTAAGACCGGTGCTCTAACCAACTGAGCTACACGCCCTTGTCAAGGCAGGCGGAGAGTACCCGACACCTGACTTAACTTGAAATCAGGTGAACCTTTAAGCGATTTTGGTCAGTGCATCGCGGTAGTCAGCAGTGCTTCGTGCTGCACCTGGCTCATTAATTACTAGCCATTGGATGACACCTTCGCGATCTATGACGAAAGTTCCTCTAGTCGCCATTCCACGTTCTTCTAGGAAGACTCCATATGCGCGGCTGACTTCACCATGCGGCCAAAAATCCGAAAGCAAGATGTGATTGAAGTTTTCTTGTTCTTTAAAGTTTTTTAATGTTGGTGCTGAATCGCATGAAATGCTTAATACAACAGTTTCGTCATCTTTGAAATTGTCTTCGTTGTCGCGAATTGCACAAAGTTCAGCCGTGCAGATTCCAGTGAATGCAAATGGGAAAAAAACTACAACTACTTTCTTACCTCGAAAATCACTGAGTGAAACAATTTCACCTTCAGAGTTTTTCAATATGAATTCTGGTGCATTTTGGCCAACTGACAAAGACATAACTCTCCTGTTTTATTTATATTTGTTTGTTATTTAAGTTTAGCGACGACCGGCTTTAGGCGTTACTAGCCTCGTGCCCTGCCAATCTTTTGAAGCGCTAACAGTTTTGGTGACTTGCAAACCAGCAGTTGGTGCACTGTCTGTTATGTCTGCAGGGGTTACGTGCCCATCTCTTCCAGGCTTTGGGGTCATCAACCAGACAACTCCGTTTTCAGTTAGAGGACTGATTGCATCAACAAGCAAGTCCACAAGATCATCATCATCTTCGCGAAACCAAACCAGTACGCAATCAACTACATCGGTGTAGTCGTAATCGACTAATTGATTTGCGGATGCCGCTTCAAAGGCATCGCGAATTTCTTGTGCGCAGTCATCGTCAAACCCGATTTCTTGCACAATCGAACCACTAGGGATTCCAATGCTGGCCGCTAACGTCTGCCCGCTGTCAGAATGCATGGGCGTATCCCACTGCCTCGCGTCTCTTTTGGCAAGAAGTGGCCTGAAAATAACTTCCCCCCACCTGATGAGCACAAATATGCCTTTATGTAGTTGGATTACCCCACCGCAAACGCGTTTCTCGGCAACACCCCAGCTGAGCCAACGGAAAGGTTCGAAAGTGACCCAAGACGAATCTGGCATTCCTAGCCAATATGTGGATCTAGATCCAGAAGAAACTCGAGAATGGACTGAGTCTCTAGATGCAGTTATAGAAAAGCATGGCGCATCCCGTGCACGTCAAATCATTCGTGAACTTTTACGTCACTCTTCACGGCGCGAGCTCGGTGTGCCTGCGGTTCGAAGCACCGACTACATCAACACGATTTCTCCAGATTCAGAACCCGCGTTTCCTGGCGACGAAGAAATTGAAAACCGAATTCGAGCAATCTTGCGTTGGAATGCAGCAGTTATGGTGCATCGCGCCCAACGTCCTGGAGTCGGTGTTGGTGGACACATTTCGAGTTTTGCTTCATCAGCAAGTTTGTATGAAGTTGGTTTTAATCATTTCTTCAAAGGTCAAGATCATCCAAGTGGCGGCGATCAAATTTATTTCCAAGGCCACGCAAGTCCAGGTATGTACGCACGCGGATTTCTCGAAGGTCGTATCAGCGAAGAACAAATGGATGGTTTCCGCCAGGAACTTTCACATCAAGGCGGTTCTCTTCCTTCTTATCCGCACCCACGTTTAATGCCAAACTTTTGGCAATTCCCTACCGTCTCAATGGGTCTTGGCCCATTGCATGCTATTTATCAGGCTCGCTTCAATCGCTATCTTGCCGGCCGCGGAATTAAAGACACCTCAGATCAGCAAGTTTGGGCTTTTCTTGGCGATGGTGAAACTGACGAACCAGAATCACTTGGTCAGATTGCACTTGCCGCTCGAGAAGGTTTAGATAACTTAAATTTTGTAATCAACTGCAACCTTCAACGCCTTGATGGTCCGGTTCGCGGAAATGGAAAAATTATTCAAGAACTTGAATCAGTTTTCCGTGGTGCTGGCTGGAATGTGATCAAAGTTGTTTGGGGTCGCGGTTGGGATGAACTCCTTGCCAAAGATGTTGATGGCGCACTGATTTCATTAATGAACAACACAGTCGATGGCGACTTCCAAACTTTCCGTGCAGAAAGTGGCGCGTATGTGCGCGAACACTTCTTTGGTCGAGATCCAAAAACTGCTGCACTTGTCGCGGATATGACTGATGATGAGATTTGGGCATTGCGTCGCGGCGGTCACGACTACCGCAAACTTTATGCCGCATACAAATCTGCAGTTGAACATAAAGGACAACCAACAGTCATTCTTGCGAAGACAGTAAAAGGTTGGAAGCTCGGTTCAAGTTTCGAAGGTCGTAACGCAACACACCAGATGAAGAAAATGAACATCGATGATTTGCGTGAGTTTAGAGATCGTCTACAAATTCCAATTTCGGACGACCAGTTAGATCCTTACTTGCCACCTTACTACCGTCCAGGTGATGACGATCCAGTTATGAAATACTTACACGAACGTCGTCGCTCACTTGGTGGCTATGTACCAGAACGTCGCACACAAGTGGCGCCACTACCAATGCCAGAGCCAAAGGTTTTTGAAAGTGCCGAACGCGGTTCCGGCGCACAAGCAGTAGCAACAACTATGGCTTTTGTTCGTTTGCTAAAAGACTTAGTCAAAGTTGAAGGGCTTGGTTCACGTTTCGTTCCAATCATTCCGGATGAGGCACGCACTTTTGGTATGGATTCGCTTTTCCCAACCTTGCGAATTTATTCTCCACATGGACAGCAATACACCCCGGTGGATCGAGAATTGATGCTTTCGTACAAAGAAAGTACCTCGGGTCAGATTTTGCATGAAGGAATCAATGAAGCCGGCTCAGTTGCATCTTTTGTTGCAGCTGGATCCGCTTACTCCACTCACGGCGAAAACATGATTCCGATTTATATCTTTTACTCGATGTTCGGCTTCCAAAGAACTGGTGATCAGTTCTGGTTGGCGATGGATCAGATGGCTCGAGGATTTGTTATTGGCGCAACCGCAGGTCGCACAACCCTTAACGGTGAAGGGCTGCAGCACGAAGATGGCCACTCCATGATGATTGCTGCAACCAATCCAGGCGTGGTTGCTTATGATCCCGCTTTCGCATTTGAAATTGGACACATTGTCAAAGATGGTCTACGTCGCATGTACGGTGAAAACCCAGAAGACATTTTCTACTACCTGACTGTTTACAACGAGCCATACCCACAACCAACTCAACCAGACAATGTAGATGTTGACGGAATTTTGCGCGGTATGCATTTGTTCTCTCCAGCTGGTGAAGGAGACGGCCCTCGTGCACAAATACTGGCATCTGGAGTTTCCGTTACTTGGGCACTAGAAGCACAGCGCTTACTTCGTGAAGAGTGGGGTGTGTTTGCAGATGTTTGGTCTGTCACTTCATGGAACGAATTGCGTCGAGATGGTTTAGCCGCTGACCGCCACAATTTGCTAAATCCAACCGGTGAATTTAGAAAACCATTTGTGACCGAAAAACTCGAACATCAGCCAGGACCTGTGGTTGCTGTTTCTGACTGGATGCGTGCAGTGCAAGATCAAATCAGCGACTGGGTGCCAAACGAATTCGCTTCCCTTGGAACAGATGGTTGGGGTCTTTCCGATACACGTGGTGCATTGCGCCGCCACTTCCTTGTAGATGCACAAGCGATCACAGTTCAAACCCTTACCTTGCTAGCAAAGCGCGGTGAATTCGATATGAACCGCGTTCAAGAGGCAGTGAATCGCTACCAGCTCCATGATGTGAGTGCTGCCGATGCAGGAAATACCGAAGGCGCTGGCTAAACGGCTTTTCATTAAGTTACTAAACGGTTTGATGAATTTGTGAGTAATTTTGGCATGCACGTCCGCTTTTTGGACTCTGAATTGGACGCATAGCCTCTCATAGGCAAGGGTTTGCCAGTGCTCGTAATCGTCGCTCCAGGTCAAGGCTCGCAAACCCCAGGAATGCTCACTCCTTGGCTTGAAAATTCCGCCTTTAAATCGGTACTCGAATCCGCTTCTAAGGCAGCTGGCATCGACCTCATTAAGCACGGAACTTCAAGCGACGCCGACACTATTCGCGACACTGCAATCGCACAGCCATTAATTGTTGCAGCCGGGATTGGTTCACTAGCGGCCATTTCTAACGAAATTGGGTTTCCAATCCAATCCGCCGGTGCTGTTGCTGGTCATAGCGTTGGTGAAATTACAGCCGCAATCGCAACCGGAGTTTTGTCGCTCGAAGCAGGTATAAAACTAGTTTCGGTTCGCGCAAACGAAATGGCAAAAGCCGCGGCTAATGTGGCAACCAGTATGGCAGCAGTGCTTGGCGGAAATCGTGAAGATGTGATAGCAGCTCTTGATAATCTCGAGCTAATTGCTGCAAATGAAAATGGCGCAAATCAAATTGTTGCTGCAGGAAGTATTGAAAACATCGAAGCGCTAATCGCAAATCCACCTAATGGATCACGCGTTCGCCCTCTTCAAGTTGCTGGCGCATTTCACACAAAATATATGGCACCAGCTCAAGAAGCAGTTGCAGGCATTGCTAAAACTTTAGAATCACATAACCCATCCGTTCAACTAATTTCAAATAAAGGTGGGGATGTTGTGTCGGACGGAATTGATTACTTAAATCGGATTGTCGGACAGGTTGCATCACCGGTTCGTTGGGATCTTTGTATGGAAACTTTTTCATCAATGGGCATCACAGGCATGCTCGAGTTATTCCCGGGAGGAACATTGGCTGGCATTGCCAAACGTGCACTTCCAGGTGTTGAACTTCTTCCTATTGCAGGTATTGCAGATATTGAAAAAGTTTCTGAGTTTGCAATTAAACATTTAGGAGCACAGGCATGAACGCACAAATCAAAGGTCGCGCTCATCGCTTCTCAAAAGTCACTGGTTTAGGTGTTTACCGTCCAACTCGAGTTGTTACTAATGAAGAAATATGCCAAAACATCGAGTCTTCCGATGAGTGGATTCGTGAACGCACCGGAATTATCGAACGACGATTTGCTGACGAGAATACTTCCATTATTGACATGGCAGTGGCGGCAAGTGAAAAAGCAATTGCAGATGCAAAATTAAATCTAAGCGACATAGACGGCGTAATTCTCGCCACCATTTCACATGCACTTCAAACTCCTGCTGCAGCAACTATGGTTGCAGATCGCTTGGGTTTAAAAAATCCAGCCGCTAGCGATATCTCGGCAGCATGTGCAGGTTTCTCATATGGAATCGCAATTGCAGATGCACTCGTAAGCTCTTCGCAAGCAAACAATGTTTTGGTAATTGGTGTCGAAAAACTTTCTGACTGGACCGACAAACACGACCGAGGCGCAGCATTCATCTTTGCAGATGGAGCAGGTGCTGTGGTTGTTAGTCCAAGCGATACCCCAGAAATCAGTCCAACAATCTGGGGATCCGATGGAGCTGATTTCGACGCAATCATCAGCGAACCGAATTGGTTAGATTTGCGAAATCGTGAACACACAAAAGCTGAAGGTGCGTGGCCAGTTCTGCGCATGCAGGGGCAAAAAGTATTTCGCTGGGCGGTTGGACAAATGCCAGATGTTTGCAAAGAAATTCTCGTAGCTGCCGGATTGACCGCAGCCGATATTG
>JAHEEQ010000013.1 GCA_024640585.1 Micrococcales bacterium | reverse complement strand
TCTGTGACTTCTGGTCGTGGTCAAAAAGTAAGCGTATCCCGCCCTGCGGCATATGATTGCTATTCAACCAATACTGGTTACACTAAAAACTCTTCTTACACAAAGTGAGGTCATCATGTACGGTCGTGTAATTAATGGTGGCGCATCTATGCGTAAAGGTGTTTCTAAAGGCATCAATGACAAACTTGAAGGACACGCAAGCGAGAATGGTCGCAGAGCGCAAGTCGCAGGTGCAGTCCGTGATGCATACAAGGTAAATACTGTTTCTAGTCAGCATACAAACAATTCTGACAAAGGCAAATTTACAAAACCAAGTAATCGCAGTAAAGATTACGCTCTTTAATTTTCAAGGAATAATATGGCAACGTATGACATTGATGCTCTAAAGGCAGACTTACCTACCGCTAAAGAACTTGCCCAGTTTGTCTATGACAAGGTGGGCGTTTCTCTTGACCTTATTGGTAAGCCCAAAGAAGAACAATATGTGGTGGCTAAGAATGCACTCGAAGGTAAAAAAATTCCTTCCGAGTTTCAGACTGATGACAACCCATATGTAGACAAAAAAGAACTCATCCCTATTGATGAGATTGCAAAGATGCCCAAACGAAGCATTGACTTGCCTGATCCAGAATCACAAGTTCATTTCTTTGGCGCAACAAATATGCCCCATCCGTTTGATCCTCAATCAGACAAGAAAGTACAAATTCATTTCCGTAAATACGACAATGGTTTGATTACTTATCAGATTGCTGGTCCCTTGGAACAAGTAGAAGTTGGTTCACGAATCAACAAATATGGTCAGACACAACCTGAACGTATTTCTTGGATTGACCCACGAACACCTGAAGAAGTATTGCGTAGACCTGATGGCACGTTTACAGAAAAAGGTCGTGGTTTATATTTGTATTGCATTGGTGAAAAAGGTTCTGGTATTTGGCGTTTCATCGACAAAGACCTTGCTTCCGTTTCCGCTAAAAACATTACTAATCCTTGGGCGTAATGGAAGACCCATCAAAAATCTTCCAAATTAAACTTGCATCTCAAGTTGAGACTTGTGCCCGTAAAACCCTTGAATGGTTGCAAAAAGACCTTCAAGGGGCGCACAAGCTTGAGCCAGATGAAGTTTATTATTTGGCATATGCTGCAAAAATCTTGTTAGAAATACGAGATAGCTATGGCAAAAAGTGAAGCCAGTGACTACATATTACCGCTCTACAAAGACAGGGCAATAAAACATTTGGTCAAACTAGCAGGTGGTAAAGACATTGTTAAAGGTCTTACTGCCGAGCAGTATCGTGCCATGATGGTTGCCAGGGACAAGATTGCAAAAGATATGCAATTTAACGCCCTGAAATGGTTTCGGCCATTTAAATATCAGCAAAAATTCTTTGACATGGGCGCTAAGTTTTCCCGCAGAGGTATGATTGCTGCTAACCGTGCAGGTAAAACTATTGCATCAACCTATGAGACTGCCTACCATTTAACTGGTCGGTATCCCAAGGATTGGAAAGGCATGAAATGGGACAAACCCATTATTGCAATGTGTTCTGGTGAATCTTGGGAACAAGTTGCTAAAACGCTACAGTCTAAATTGCTAGGCTGTGATGATATTAAGCAAAGTTACAAGTTGGGCACGGGGTCTATTCCAAGGGAGTGCATTGATGACAAATCAATCCGAACAGATGGAGCCAACGTCCTTGCCATTGAAATCTGGCATGAAACCGGAGGAAAGTCTAAGCTCTACTTTTCAAACTATACGCAACAAGTCCGACATCTCCAAGGCTTTGAGTTGGACCTCGTGGTACTTGATGAGCAACCACCAGATGAGACTTTCTCAGAGCTTGTTGTTCGTACAGCGGCTAGAAACGGTCAAGTTATCTGTTCGTTTACTCCACTTAAGGGTCTATCGGGACTTGTGCGAAAGTTCTGGGACAACGTTGACGGTTACTCCCACATCAGGGTTACATGGGACGATATCCCATATGAAAATGAATGGGGAGAGGGATTTTTTCCCAAGAAAGAACGAGAACAATTAGCCCGAGACTTTATGCCTTGGGAGCGGGAATGCCGTATGAATGGTATTCCTTTGGTTGGCAAAGGTGTGGTATTCCCCTTACTTGAATGGCCAACTTACAGTTCTTTGGATATTGATCTAAAAGGAAATGAAAAGCTAGAAAGGTTAATTAGCTTTGACTTGGGTATTAAAAATGACCCTACCGTTATTTCTTTCTTTTTTAGAGACCCCGTAGAAGAAATCATTTATTTGCACAAACAAATTACAATTCCAAGCGGTGAAACACCGGATGAATATGTGCATTATTTGCTAGACAGGGAAACCAAGGATGTTCCTATTGCGCTTCCCCATGATGCTGGCTTGGCGGGTAGATACACTTTGACAGAACAATCGGTTCGGGAAGTCTTTGAAGATTCCTATGGACTAAACTGTATTTCTGGTGCTATATTAAACCCACCAAATGATCAAGGTAAAGTAACGAACCATAAAGCATATGGAATCAATATAATGCGTATGGGCATGGAACGTAAGACTTTTATGGTCAACGAATCATGCAAGGCATTTCTTGATGAAGCTAGAAATTACGCCATTGACGATGCAGGTCGGTTTTCTGATCCAGATGACCACATTGACTCTGCCCGAATTGGCGTTTTAGCTTTGATTCAAGGTCATGGTGAATCCGTGGTAAGTAGGGCAACAAACTTTGTTTACAGGCGAATTGAAATGCCTGAAGGCAAAGTCCAAAGGATATAAATATGCTGGATAAACAAAATGTTATCGTAGAGAACCTTGAATCTCCATCAGGTAACCGTGGCCTTACAGAACAAGTTTGCCATGAAGTTTATGTAAAAATGGTTGATTACTTGCGACTTACACAGTCCAAGAATACTTACAATAGATTTACAGATTACCATTACCTCAACATTCCTGTTTCCAATTCCACAGAACCTATTCGTGGCATTGATTACATTCAGCCTATTGTTGCGCCTGGCATTGATTACGCTACTGCCGTTATCACTAAATGCTTAATGCCTAATGGCAAAGTAAATTTTGAGTTTGAACGATTCAGTGAACAAGATGGCGACCAAGCTCGTCAAGCCACTGAAATGGTCAAATATATGCTCAATAGTAAGAATGATTCTTATCAAGTCATTCGTGATTGGGCGCAAGATTCTTTGCTTCACAAAAATGGCATTGTGATGATTTCTCCTGTGCGTAACCCTATTACGCAATACAAAGAAGTAGAAGGTACTCGTGACCAATTGCGAGTATTTGAAACTTTGGCAGGTGACAAAGGTTTGACTGCAAAACGTCAAAATATGCGTAAGGTTGATGTAAACCTTGAAGCAGCAATGCAAGAAACAATGGCTCCAGATGAATCAGAAATGATGCAAGAGCCAAATGGTGATGAGTTGCAAGAAGCTTTGCGTAACAACACCATCTATCGTGCCAAATACAAATTAACTGGCTATGAAACAACAATAAGAGTTAAGCACGTTGCTCAACATTATTTTGTTTGTAATCCAACTATTTCAACAATTCAGGATCAAGATTTTGTAGGGTTTTATGACCCTATGACAATCCACGAATGTAAGACTCAATTCCCATTTGTTGATTTGGAAAAGTTGGCAGATCATGCTGCTTATGGTCCTGCGGGAGCTTACCAAGCTGGCGCTTTGGAAAACGATTTGGCACTTCATGCTCGTGATTCCACGCCAGTGCCAGGTCAAGGTGTAATTGCTTCTCAAGGAGCAGACCGCTATAGCCGAGTCATTATGTTGACTACTGCTTGGATTCGTAGAGACATTGATGGCGATGGCGAAGAAGAGATTGTTGAGTGCTGTTTCTCCGGTTCTTACATTTTGTACGCCAAGGAAGTTGACTTTATTCCTTTGGCCAATATGTGCCCCAAACCCATTACAGGTAACTTTTTTGGTTACTCTTTGGGTGAGCGTTTGGTTCCAATGCAAGAGTATGCGACTGCTATTCGCAGGGCTGAAATGTCTTTTGCAATGCAGTCATCAACGCCTCGTATTGGTGTCAATCCTGAATTCTTGGATGCTGAAGAAATTCAGCGTGGCGTAAGTGCCATGTTCATTTTGGATCGTAAGTTTGATCCTACCAAACACGTTTTTGAATTCCAACCCATGCAGGGTAATTTGGGATATGTCGAATCTGCCATGGCTCGTTTTGAGTCTGACAAGATGGCCATGATTGGCATGACAAGCCCAACAGACACAATGAATCCTGAGGTAATGAAAGACGGTAATTCCGGCTTTAAACTTCAGTTGGCCATGGGTCCCAATCAGTTGATCCAAGATGAAATGGTCAAAAACTGTGCAATTGGTTTGCGTGATGCTATTTACATCATGTGGAAAACATTGATTCAATATTCTGACGATTACAACATTCAGCAATTGGCTGGCACTTGCCTTAAAGGTGCGCCATTCTTGGATGCTTTGTCGGTTGAAAACTTTGAGTTTATTGACCGCAAAATGATCAATATTGACCTGGCTTTGGGTTTCTTGTCAGAAGAAAACCGTTTGACTCGTCAACAAATGATTCTTCAGGCGCAACAACAATTTGCCCAAACCATGATGATGGTTCCACCAGAAGTCCCCGAAATGTTCATTAAGGTTCGTAGACCTTTTGAAGACACTTTGCGGGTTTTGGGTGTTAAAGATGTGGATGCTTATTTGCCTACTTTTGAAGAAGCGGAAAAGATTATTCAAGCACAAGCGGCTAAAGGTCCTTCTGCTGAACAACAGGAAATTCAGTCTAAAGTGGCTTTGAATCAAGCTAAGACTGAAGAAAGTGGATCAGTAACTGCTTTGAATATTAAGAAAGCAGAAGATATTGACACAGATAATATGTTTGAAGCGTTAGCAGCTAAGAGGGGTAAACTTAGTGCTGTACAAATAGATTAAGGATTGCAATGAAAAGCTTGGTATTGAATATCCGAGATTATTTTAATCGTCGGACAAAAATTATAGACACTTATAAGGAGGCCAATGTAAATCGAAAGGCTCTGGTTATAGAAAATGCAGAGTGCGCAAAGCGACTCTTAAAGAATGATGATTTTGCTTTGTTGTTTAACCTTTACAGGTTTTACTTACTTGAGCTTTTGGAAGAAAGCAAAGAGGATGCAGAACGAATTAATAATGCACAGCGTGTTGCCGGAGTCCGAGACTTCATTGAGTTTATAGAACGAACTGAATATCTCGGTAAGGTAGCCAACAAAAATGTTGAAACTTTAACGAAATAAGGTAATATATGTCAGACGTAATCGCAAATGCGACCGCCACTGAGCAAACTGGTGTGAATCCTGTAGATGCTATCGCAGGGATGATTGCCGCCAACAGGCGTAACATTCCCCCGACCGAAGCAGTTACACCACCAGCAGGACAAGAAGAGGCGCAAGCCAAATCCCCTGAGGCGACTCCTGAGGAAGGAATCGAACCTGAAGATGGTATTAACGAGGCTACAGAACCTGTAAGTCAAGAAGATGCGGATGAGGCCACCGATGGTGTAACCGAACCGATTAACTTCTTAGAGTTTGCAGAGCAAAATGCCGACATGATGTGGAGAATTCCCAATAAGGATGCCGAAGGTGGCTTTATTGAGATTCCTGTATCTAAGGCAGCAGCTATTCTGGGTCAAGGAAGTGCTATCCATGAGAATGCTCGTAAGCTTAAAGCCGAAAAAGCAGAATTTGAAGAGTACGAAAGTAAACGCAGAGCTGAATTAGATGGTTTGCAGATAGGGTTGGAATTAACTGTTGTTCCTCAGTTGCAACAAGCGGCTGATGAATTGGTAAAAATCCAAGGTTACAACCAACAATGGAAGCAAATCTATGACAACGCCACAGATGATGTTCGTAGAAGTGAAGCGGAAGCTGCAATTCGACAAAACAACGAACTGATTCAGGAAAAGTCAGAATTCATCAAAGCGAATCGACCAAAAGTTGAACAGTTCATTGAACACCGTTCTAATCTGGTTAAACAGCAATTAGAACAAGCCCGTCAAGGGTTTAGTGACAAAGAATTGGCCAACAAAGCTAATTTTTCTGAATTAAGGGAAAAGTTGGCAAAAGATTGGAAGGGTGCAAATACTACTATTGTCCCTGGTGTACCAAACATCGATTTGGTTTCTAGTGACGAGTTTATTTTGGGATTAATTCGGGATGGTATGAAGTTCCGTGAAGGTCCTAAAGTAAAGAATGCAGGAGGTTCATTGGCGGCTGCTAGTAAACCAATGGCTCGTGGTAAAACTGCTCCAGAAGATAAGACGGTCGAACTTCAAAAGAAAGCGCAAAGCGGTGATAAGAATGCGGCTCGTGACCTTTTAGCAACCATGCTTGCATCAAATAAACGCAAGCGTTAATCAGGAGAATTTTATGTCTACGATTACAAGTACCTCTCTCGGTAACGGTAATGGCGCATATGCCACCGATATCGTTGTCAAAGACCTTGACATGACTGTTTCTAACTATGTTAAAGATCGTACACCGATCACTAACATGGCTATGAGCAAAAAACGCAAAGTTAACTCTACTTTGCACATTTGGCCTATCGACTATTTTCGCACTCCTACTTTGAACGCAAAGTTGGAAGGCGCATCTGTCGAAGCTTCTGCTGCTGAGTCAAACACTCGTGCTAACTGCGGTAACTACACACAGATTTTCACAACTGTGATTGGTGCTACAGGTACTGCCCGTGCTGTTGAACAAGCTGGTGGTGACCCACAAGCATATCAAGAAGTCAAGCAATTGACTGAGATCATGTTTGACGTTGAGTTGCAAATGGTTCGTGCTGACGGTGCTTCTATCAAGTACTCTGGCCAAGCCGCTACTCAAGGTTCATCTCCCAACAACGGTCGCCGCTTTGGTTCTTTGTACTCTTTTGCAGGTACACGTTCAGGCAACCCCGCTGACGGCACTTCAGTTTTGAACTTGGCCGCAAACGATGGTGATGACACAACTACACCTACTGCTACTAACACTCCTTTCAATGGCGTGTTGAGCAACTCAGGTTTGGGTTACTTCTCCATTGGTTCTGGTGGTGGCGAAACTCTGCAACCTTTCAGCCCTGTGCTGTACAAGCAGTTGGTTACTACCGCTGAACAACGCTTTAACGCAAAAATCACTAACATGGTTGTTGCGACTTCAATGCGTACAGCGATCTCTGACAACATTCCTCAGAGCCGTTCTATCAACCGTTTTAACCCTGCTGACAAGGGTGACACGATTGGTACATACGAAGGTGACTTCAACTACACCTACCAAATCGATGACAACTGGGTTATGGACCAAACTGGCGCTGACAACACTAGCGTCTTGTTCCTGAACCCTGACGTTATCCAGTGGGGTTCTTTGCGTGAACTTGGTCCTAACAACGAAGTGTTCTCAAATGCTGACGCTTCCTTGGATCAGTACATCATGGAAGGTACACTGATTGTTCGTAACCCTGCTGGTGTTGCTGTGTTGGCTTCCATCACACCTACTGGCTCTGTTGTGACAACACCTCGTAACAGCGCTTACGTTAAGCGTTATTTGACCTAATACTAGGTCTTTCTGAAGGGGGTGGGAAACCGCCCTCTTTGGAAATATCTGGAGTAAAGCAATGAATGATGATCAACACGTTGAAGTAAACGAAGACTACTATCTCAAGGGCAATCTTGAGGCAGGAGTTGATGGTGTTTTCCGACAAAATGACAAGTTGTTCAATGAAGTAAAGTCTGGCACTTGGTCACAAACATTTAAAACTCAAAATATTGACTATAAAGTTGGCGCTATTGATGGCGAACGATATGTTCAATATGATCAAAAGAACGTAGAAGCAATTCGTGAATATTGCAAAGGCCGTAGAGAGTTTTATCAAATGATTGGTACTACGGATAACCCATTTTTTGCAGGAACTTTTGAGGCTATGAATCTGCCCAAATGTTTTGCACATGAAATTAGTGGCAAATGGTTTAATAACCGCCCTTGGGAGCTGATTAAGCAAGATAAGGCAGATAAAATTAAATTTTATGCCATTGTGAATCAGTTTTACAGTGATTTTGTGTGTCACCCTAGCGGAAAAATTCCACTCCCCTATAATCCACTAGTCAAGACGAAATAAGGATGTGCTATGGCTCTTTTCATCCAATCCGGTAACGCTCTCGTTAGCCGTGTAGCTCAATGGGTGGGAGCCATTCCCCAAGCAATCAATATTAACGCCACTGCTTTTAACTCAGCAACTGGAGTAATTACAACTTCAGCTTCTGCGGTTAATTCTGTAATGGTTGGTGACTTTATTGGTACAAGCGTTTTAAAGCCTTACACCACAGTTTTGGCAGTTACCTCTACTACCATCACAGTAAGCGATGTTGAAGGCGTATGGGCAGGAACAACATATCCTGTTGGCATTCTTAAACTGCCTACTCAATCAACAACAGAAATTCTGTCTTGCATTCAATTGTGCGAACTAAAAATGCGTACTATTGAATTACCTGCATTGCGTACAGACCCATATGGCGCAGTACCAACAATTTTGTTGACTGATTCTCAAGGTATGGCAGACATTCCTGCCGACATGAACAAGCCAATTTTGTTCTTCCAAGAAACTCCTAATACTCAAGTACCGCCAGGCACACCTGCTGCGTCTATGGGTCCTTGGATTATTTATGACCGAGTTGGTGACCGAGAAATCATTCGCAGACGCATGATTGACCAACTTTATGTTCGTCCATTTGGTGTTCCTCGTGTGATCCGAGCTTCATTTTCTGAAGTGGGTCAACGATATGTGTTTACGCCAAACCCTGGTGAGAATGTTGAAATCAAAGCTTACTATCAGCGCACATTCCCATTCTTGTTTGGACCTACTGGCGATCCATTAGAGCCTATTGTGCAAAACAATGCGGCTTTGGCATCTTTCCCTGAAGGTTATATGTATGGCACATTATGGGCTTATTATGACAAGAACAAAAACACAGATGAAGCGCAAAAATGGAGTGCCCGTTACGAGGATGCGTATGGTTTGATTGAAGACCAGAACTTCAAAGGTAAATGGCTTGGCGGTGACCAACACCTTACTTCTGAGTTCCAACCTCGTGACTATCGTTACAGCTTCAAATAAGGAAAAGTCATGGCAACAAGCGGTCTTTACGGAAGTAGTCCATCAGGAGCAGTAATTGCCGCACCAGGCTCTGAAACTGCAGGTTTGTATGGCAACACAACTACTTTTGGTGGCACATACTTTGAGTGGTTTATTTTCCAAGAATCGGCAACTGCACCTGCTACACCAACAGGTGGCTCATGGAATTTCTTAACCAATGTAGGAACACCTCCTAGTGGTTGGACATCTGCTCCTCCAACAAACCCAACAAATACTGTTTGGTTCTGTATTGCATTGGTAAACAGTCGTGATTCTGCTGCTTTAGTGTGGACTGATCCTGCACCTTTGGTTCAACAAGGACCTACAGGCCCCACAGGAAATATTGGACCCACAGGTTCTGTCGGACCCACAGGCGCATCAGGGCCTACAGGAAGTTCTGGACCTACAGGCAGTGTTGGTGCTACAGGCCCAACAGGACCTACAGGGGCTAATAGTACAGTTGCTGGCCCCACAGGGCCTACTGGATCAGTCGGAGCTACAGGACCCACAGGAAGCACCGGCATAGCCGGACCCACAGGACCTACAGGAAGCACAGGAAATACTGGAGGAGTTGGGCCTACAGGACCTACTGGATCAACGGGAGCTGCTTCAACTGTAGCGGGACCAACAGGACCCACAGGCAATACAGGTAATACAGGACCTACAGGACCCACGGGCGGTGTTGGACCAACAGGACCTGGCGGTGCTTTAGCTTATTGGGGTTCATT
>JAHEEQ010000002.1 GCA_024640585.1 Micrococcales bacterium | reverse complement strand
GCGACTGGGATGAAATTCCAGTTTGTGTTGCGTATGAAGTAGATGGAATGCGTGTTGAAGAGCTTCCAGCTTCACAAACTGACTTCCACCATGCAAAACCGATTTACGAAAACTTGCCAGGTTGGAAAACTGACATCAGCAATTGCCGCACATTCGAAGACCTACCAAAGAATGCTCAAGATTACGTGCGTTTCTTAGAAAAAGTTTCTGGTGCCCGCATTAGTGCAATTGGTGTTGGTCAAGACAGAAATGCAACTATTTCAGTGCATGATCTAATCGACTAGGCATGCAAGACCTCCCTCGCTTTGAAGCGAAAGTTGATTCGAGACCATCCGATTCAGTTTGGCAAAAAACTATTTGGCCAGTTCCATTAAACACAGTTTTAGCAGGAAAGTATGTGACGGTTTCGACTCAAAACGAAAATGATGTGCCGGAACTTTTCGATGTGCTTAATGATGATGCCCTCTGGGAGTTTGCGGTAAGTCGACCAAAATCTGTTGAAGAAATGCTGGTGCCATTCAAATCGAGAATTGCAGATAGCCCATGGCAACCATGGGTCGTTCGAGAAAATTCAACAAATAAAATTGTTGGAACGACTTCTTTTCTAGATACTTCTGCAAATGATGCACGAACCGAAATTGGTGCCACTACCTACGTCAAAGATGTCTGGGCAACTAAAGTGAATCCTGAGACCAAACTCCTACTTCTCAAATACGCGTTTGAAGAATTGGGAATGGGTCGAGTCCAACTAAAAACCGACATTCGCAATGTCAGATCCCAACAAGCCATAGCTCGCCTCGGCGCTACCTATGAAGGGGTATTGCGTCGCTACCAGCGTAGGGCAGATGGCACGGTTCGAGACACAGTTCTATTCTCAATAACTGTTGAAGAATGGCCAAAAGTGCAGACGCGCCTAGAAGAGCGGGTCTACGGAGAGTAGCCTGACGCGCTATGAGCGACTTAGGTAAATACGTATTTGATTTAGACCGCCAACATGTGTTCCATTCATGGTCGGCACAAGGAACTTTGAACCCGCTTGTTGTTGAAAAAACCGCAGGGTCATATCTTTGGGATTACGACGGCAACAAGTATCTAGATATTTCAAGTCAGCTCGTGAATACAAACATTGGTCACCAACATCCCAAAGTTATTGCCGCAATAAAAGAACAAGCGGACGTAATGGCAACCATCGCACCACAACACGCAGTTAAGTCAAGAGGTGAAGCAGCAAAACTTATTTCCGAAGTTGCGCCTGATGGCTTCAACAAAGTTTTCTTTACAAATGGTGGAGCAGACGCTATAGAAAATGCTATTCGCATGGCTCGTTTGCACACCGGCAAAACCAAAGTTCTTTCTTACTACCGTTCGTATCACGGCAATACAGGTGCGGCAATTAATGCCACAGGCGATTGGCGCCGAATTCCAAACGAATACTCAATGGGTCACGTACATTTCTTTGGGCCGTTCCCGTACCGTTCAAACTTTTGGTCAGAATCACCAGAACAAGAAACTGAGCGAGCACTTGCACACCTTGCAGATGTAATTGCTGCGGAAGGTCCACAATCGATTGCTTGCATTCTTTTGGAATCTGTTGTTGGCACTGGCGGCGTTTTAATTCCACCGCCAGGATATTTAGAAGGTGTAAAAGCACTTTGCGAACAGCACAATATTGTTTACATCGCAGATGAAGTCATGGCTGGATTTGGTCGAACCGGAAAATGGTTTGCGTTTGAACACTTCAACATCAAGCCAGACTTAATTGTTTTTGCAAAAGGTGTGAACAGCGGCTACATCCCACTTGGTGGCGTAATCATCAGTGATGAAATTGCTGCGACTTTCGACTCCAAAGTATTCCCAGGTGGCCTCACATATTCTGGTCACCCAATCGCAACCGCATCAGCAGTAGCAACTATTAATGCGATGCGCGAAGAGAAAATTGTTGAAAATTCAGAACGAATTGGAAACGAAATACTTGGTCCAGGTCTACGTGAACTTGCAGCCCGTCATCCATTAATTGGTGAAGTTCGTGGCTTGGGAGTTTTTTGGGCACTAGATCTTGTGCACGACCAAAAGACTCGCAGACCAGTAGCACCAGCTGCGGGACCATCACCAGTAATGGCTGAACTAGTTGCAACTTGTAAAGCAAATGGATTGTTGCCATTTACGGCCGCAAATCGATTGCATGTTGTGCCACCTTGCAATATTTCTGAGGCTGAAGTGCGTGAGGCTCTAGAGAAGCTTGAACTGGTATTTACAGTCATGGATAAGCATTACGAAGGCTAAGCCTTTGCAGAGTAAAATTCACTAGTGAAAATTTTGGTGATTGGCTCGGGTGCTCGCGAGCACGCGATTGTGCAGTCTTTGTTGGCTGACCCAATCACAGAATCAGTCGATTGTGCCCCAGGAAATGCCGGCATTGCATTGCAAGTGCCTACTCATCCAATTGACGTTAAAGATGCTGATGCGATCACAAAATTAGCCCAAGACTTAACTGTTGATCTAGTTGTGATTGGTCCGGAAGTTCCACTTGCACATGGAGCTGCAGATGCGATTATTTCGGCTGGCATTGCATGTTTTGGGCCGATGCGCGAAGCCGCAAAACTTGAGGCGAGTAAATCTTTTGCAAAAGAAATTATGACCGCTGCAAATGTACCAACAGCAAATTCATACACCTGCTCGAATCTTTCAGAAGTCGAAAATGCAATGGAAGAGTTTGGCGCACCATTTGTAATCAAAGATGATGGTTTAGCTGCTGGCAAAGGTGTAGTTGTCACATCTGAAAAATCGGAGGCACTAGCGCATGCTGCCGAATGTTTTTCCAATATAGACGCAAAAGTTGTTGTCGAAGAATTTCTAGATGGACCGGAAGTTTCATTGTTTTTGCTTTGCGATGGAACAAGCGTCGTGCCGCTTCAGCCAGCACAAGATTTCAAACGTGTTGGCAATAATGATGCGGGTCCAAACACTGGCGGTATGGGTGCTTATTCACCACTTCCATGGGCGCAAACTGACTTGAATGAAGTAGTCGTAAACAAAATTGGTCAACCAGTAATTGATCACATGAAAAATCTCGGCACACCATTTAGTGGAGTTTTGTTTGTTGGACTTGCAATCACTTCTAAAGGTCCAAAAGTCATTGAGTTCAATGCGCGTTTTGGCGATCCTGAGACTCAAGTTGTTTTGTCTAGATTGAAAACTCCTCTTGCATCCGTACTTTACGCGGCAGCAAATGGAAAGTTGAACGATCTTCCACCTCTTGAGTGGTCAAATGAATCTGCAGTAACAGTTGTAATAGCAAGTGAGAAGTATCCAGATTCTCCGGTTTTAGGAGATGTCATTAACGGGCTTGATCGCACGACATCATTGCCAAATGTCAGGGTGCTTCATGCCGGAACTGCTGCCAAGGATGGCGAGATTGTGACTGCAGGTGGACGAGTACTTTCAGTGACTGCCACTGGCCCTGATCTCAAAACTGCACGGGCTCGGGCTTACGAAGCTGTGGGCCAAATAAGCATCCGCGGTGCACATTTCCGCACGGATATCGCTCAAAAAGCAGCCAACTGAGAGAATGAGCCAGTGACTAAGCCACGCATTGCAAACGTTTTGGCAAATCGGTATGCCTCTGAAGAGATGGCAGTAATTTGGTCAGCCGAAAATAAAGTTCGCCTCGAAAGACAACTTTGGGTTGCAGTGCTTAAAGCGCAGGCTGATGCTGGAATCGAAGTTCCAAAAGATGCAATTGCAGCCTACGAAAAAGTTATTGATCAAATCGATCTTGCCTCAATTGCGGCAAGGGAAGCAGTCACACGTCACGATGTCAAAGCTCGCATCGAAGAATTCTGCGCATTGGCTAGCCATGAACAAATTCATAAAGGTATGACTTCGCGCGATCTAACGGAAAATGTCGAACAACTTCAAATTTTGCAATCTTTGCAGTTAATTCATATCCGTGCAATTGCGACTTTGGTGCGTTTGGCGAATATGGCACAGCAGTATGAAGAAACTCCACTTACAGGGCGCTCACACAATGTTCCAGCCCAAATCACCACACTAGGAAAGCGATTTGCATCCGCTGCAGACGAAATGTTGATTGCATTTGATCGCCTTGAAGATTTAATCGTTCGCTATCCATTGCGCGGCATCAAAGGACCAGTAGGAACTGCGCAAGACATGCTGGATTTACTAGATGGTGACGAAAAGAAACTTGCAAAACTAGAAAGCGCAATCGCCGAGCATCTTGGATTTGAAAGTGTTCTAACTTCGGTTGGTCAGGTTTACCCGCGTTCGCTAGATCATGATGTAACTAGCGCACTCGTGCAATTAGCAGCAGGTCCTTCAAGCCTCGCTCACACAATTCGATTGATGGCTGGGCTTGAACTTGTAACTGAAGGATTTAAAGCGGGCCAAGTTGGATCAAGCGCAATGCCTCACAAAATGAATACTCGCTCGTGTGAGCGCGTTAATGGTTTTGCAGTTATTTTGCGCGGATATGCAAATATGACTGCGGAACTTGCAGGCGGTCAATGGAATGAAGGTGATGTGGCCTGTTCTGTTGTTCGCCGGGTGGCACTTGCCGATGCATTTTTTGCAATTGACGGATTATTTGAGACTTTCCTAACTGTCTTAGATGAATTTGGCGCTTTCCCTGCTGTTATTGAAAAAGAATTGGCGCGCAATTTGCCGTTCCTCGCAACAACTAAAGTATTGATGGCAGCAGTCCGAAAAGGTGTAGGCCGTGAAGTGGCACACGAAGCAATCAAAGAACATGCAGTCGCAACTGCACTTTCGCTTCGCGAGGGTGGAACCAACAACTTGGTTGAACGACTTGCTGAAGATGGTCGCCTGCAATTATCAGCCGAAGAAATCAACAATTTGATGAAGTCTCCTATGGAATTTACTGGCGCAGCGGTTTCACAAGTTGCGGCAGTTGTCGAACAAATCGAATCAATTGCTTCACTAAATCCAGAAGCAGCTACTTACTCGCCTGCATCAATTTTGTAGGTCTTGTGGAAATCAAACCAACCAATTACGAATTGCCTTCGGGTTTTACTCATATATATTCCGGCAAAGTTCGAGATCTCTATAGAACCCCAGACAGTCAACTTTTGTTTGTTGCAAGCGATCGAATAAGCGCATACGACTGGGTGATGCCAACTGAAATTCCAGACAAAGGAAAAATCCTCACGGCTCTTTCTCTTTGGTGGTTCGACAAACTAAAAGACATAGCTCCCAATCATGTTATTAGTGTTGATGTTCCTGAGTCAGTTGCTGGACGAGCAATGATTTGCAAGTCGCTTGAAATGTTTCCAGTTGAATGTGTTGCGCGTGGATATCTAACTGGTTCTGGATTGGTTGAATACAACGAAAACAAAATTGTTTGCGGCAATCCACTGCCAGATGGATTGGTCGACGGCTCGCGATTGCCAAATGCTATTTTCACACCTGCCACAAAGGCAGAACTTGGTGATCATGATGAAAATGTTGATTTCAATCATGTTGTCAAAACCATTGGTGAAGCGGACGCGATTACCTTACGTGATTTAACAATCGATATCTATCAACGGGCTGAAAAGATTGCGCGCGAGCGAAATGTAATTTTGGCAGACACGAAATTTGAATTTGGCAGATCAACGGATGGTCAGATTTTGCTGGCGGATGAGGTGCTGACTCCAGACTCATCACGTTATTGGCCAGCTGAACTTTGGGCGCCAGGCGGCAGCCAGCCATCCTTCGACAAGCAGTTTTTGCGTGACTGGCTCACTTCATCAGCATCCGGTTGGGATCGCAAGGGAAGCGTGCCACCGCCTGCTTTGCCAGCCGAAGTTGTAGAGGGCACTCACGCGAAATATGTTGAGGCTTACGAGCGTCTAACTGGCCTTGCCTGGTCTTAGTTCAATGGCCTTTGTCGACTAAACTTCGCCCTATAACTACTGGTTTTTCAGAGTTAAATATCCGCAAAACCCCTTATCAAAGGAGCGCCGCGTGGCCCGTGTCGTGGTCGATGTTCGATTGAAGTCTGAAATTCTCGACCCACAAGGTCGCGCAGTGCAAGGTTCGCTTATTCGCTTAGGTCTTGGCAAGGTTTCAAATGTGCGCCAAGGTAAACAATTTGTTATCGATGTTGATGGCGATGTAAATGACGAAACCCTAAAAAAACTTCATGAACTAGCTGGCAACTTGCTCAGCAACCCTGTAATTGAAGATTATGAATTGCGGGTTGAAAACGCGTGAGCGAACTTTCTGGTGTCCGAATTGGTGTAGTGACTTTCCCAGGTTCGCTAGACGATAGAGATGCCGCACGTGCAATTCGAATAGCGGGCGCAACAGCAGTCGAACTTTGGCACGGAGATGCAAACCTTCATGAAGTTGATGCTGTGGTTTTACCTGGTGGTTTTTCGTATGGCGACTACCTGCGTTGTGGAGCCATTGCGCGCTTTGCCCCTGTGATGGAAAAACTGGTTCCAGCGGCAAATGGCGGATTACCTATTTTTGGAATTTGCAACGGGTTTCAAATTCTTTGTGAATCTCACTTGCTACCAGGTGCATTGATTCGCAACGATCACCAGCATTTTGTGTGTCGCGACCAAAAGCTTCGCATTGAAAACAACACAACACTGTGGACGAAAGATTTCGAAATCGGTCAAGAAATTGTCATTCCATTGAAAAATGGCGAAGGTGGATACATCGCCGACGAAAAAACTTTAGATGCACTTGAAGCAGAAGGTCGTGTAATCGCACGGTATCTCGATGTCAATCCAAATGGTTCACGTCGCGACATCGCCGGAATATCAAATGCTCGTGGCAACGTAGTTGGCTTAATGCCTCATCCAGAACACGCAGTTGAAGCGTTGACTGGGCCAACAACTGATGGTTTGCCATTCTTCACCTCAATTCTGAATTCACTTTTGGCAGGTGTTAAGTAATGAGCATGGACACCGTAAAAAACGCGAGTGAAACTCCAGATGTAAAACAACCGTATTTGGATCTCGGTGTAAAAGATGACGAATATGCACGCATTCGCGAAATACTTGGTCGCCGGCCAACCAATTCTGAACTCGCTATGTACTCTGTCATGTGGAGTGAACACTGCTCGTACAAATCATCAAAAGTTCATCTAAAACAATTCGGCGAAAAGAAACCAAAGTCCGATGCCATGTTGGTTGGTATTGGCGAAAACGCAGGTGTGGTCGATATTGGCGACGGTTGGGCAGTCACTTTCAAAGTTGAAAGCCACAACCACCCATCATTTGTTGAGCCGTACCAAGGAGCTGCAACAGGTGTGGGCGGCATTGTTCGCGACATTCTTTCAATGGGAGCACGCCCAGTTGCGGTGATGGATCCACTTCGTTTTGGCCCAGCCGATGCGAAAGACACTGCTCGGGTTTTGCCAGGAATCATTGCTGGTGTTGGTGGCTATGGAAACTGTTTAGGCCTTCCAAACATTGGCGGCGAAGTAGTTTTTGATCCAACTTACCTTGGCAATCCACTTGTCAATGCTCTTTGTGTAGGAACAATGCGACATGAAGACATCCATTTGGCAAAAGCGTCTGGAATTGGCAATCGCGTAATTTTGTTTGGAGCTGCAACTGGTGGCGACGGCATTGGTGGCGTCTCAGTTCTTGCGTCAGAAACTTTCGAAGATGGTGGACCAGCAAAACGACCGAGTGTTCAGGTGGGAGATCCATTTATGGAGAAACTACTTATTGAATGCACGCTAGAAGTTTTGCACGCAGGTTTAGTTGAAGGTATTCAGGATCTTGGTGGTGCAGGTATTTCTTGCGCGACTTCAGAACTTGCTAGCAATGGCACTGGTGGTATGCATGTTTGGCTAGACCGAGTTCCACTTCGTGATCACACACTTTCGCCTGAAGAAATTTTGATGAGTGAATCGCAAGAACGTATGTGTGCAATTGTTCCACCACTAAATGTTGAAAAGTTTTTAGAGATTTGCAAAAAGTGGGATGTAGTCGCAACCGATATTGGTGAAGTAACTAATACCGGTCGCTTAATCATCGAGTGGCATGGCGAAGTAATTGTTGATGTTCCGCCGCGAACTGTTGCGCATGATGGACCAGTTTATGAACGCCCGTATCACCGTCCAGTTTGGCAAGATGAATTGCAAGCAGATAGTCCAAACAAACTTGTCCGCCCTAAAAATGCAGCAGATCTTCGTGAAACTATTTTGAAAATGACTGCTGCGCCAAACTTGGCATCTAAGCGTTGGGTAACTGACCAATACGACCGTTATGTTTTGGGCAACACAGTCCTCGCTCAACCAGAAGATTCTGGGATGGTTCGAGTTGATGAAAACAGTGGACTTGGTGTTGCAGTATCAACAGATTGCAACGGCCGCTTTGCAAAACTAGATCCTTACAACGGCGCAAAATTAGCTTTGGCTGAGGCATACAGAAATGTTTCCGCAACTGGCGCAGTTCCGTTAGCAGTTACAAACTGCTTGAACTTCGGTTCGCCCGAAGACCCTGAAGTTATGTGGCAATTCTCAGAAGCTGTACGTGGATTGGCAGATGGTTGCTTGGAAATGAATACTCCAGTTACCGGAGGAAATGTTTCTTTCTACAACCAAACTGGCGATGTTGCGATTTTGCCGACTCCTGTTGTAGGTGTCCTCGGTGTGATTGACGATGTCGAACGTCGCACCCCAATGGCTTGGACTGAAGATGGCGATTTGATTTATCTTCTTGGCGACACCGCAGAGGATTTTGCAGGCAGCGAATGGGCTCACGAAATTCACGGGCATCTTGGTGGCCTTCCACCGAAAATTGACTTGCAAAAAGAAATGCAACTTTCGCAAATTCTGGTTGCAGCTTCTCGTGATGGCTTAATCAATGCCGCACACGATGTGAGTGATGGCGGAGTTATGCAATCTTTGATTGAGATGGCAATCCGCTCAGGTGTTGGTGCGAGAATCTGGGTGCCAGATAATTTGGATCCCTTTGTTTTCGCATATGCTGAATCAGCAACTCGTGCAATTGTGGTTGTGCCAAGAAGTGAAGAAACTCGTTTCACCGAAATGTGCAATGCGCGTGGTTTTACTAACACTCGAATTGGCGTAGTTGATTCAAAACTCGCAGAACAACAAGTTTTGTCAATCGATAATGTTTGGAATGAAACCTTGGCGTTGCCAATTTCACAATTAAGCGAAATGCACTTCGGAACTTTGCCAGCAATATTCGGTCCGACAGTAGGTTAAGGTGGAAACTTCAGTGGCTGATTGCGCAAGTGCATACGCCGCCGAAGTGCAACCAGACAAAGACACTGAACGAAGTGCAGTTAAATCAATATTGAATGCGATCAACAAAAAGGCACCAGGCAAGAGTGTGGAACTTCGTATCCCGCCATACGCCGCAATTCAAATTATCGAAGGCACCAATCATCGCCGTGGCACACCAGCAGCGGTTGTGGAAATGAATGCAAAAACTTTGGTTTTACTTGCAATCGGCAAGATTTCTTGGGACCAAGCGACCCGGGATGGGCTGGTGAGTGCGAGCGGTGAGCGCAGCAACTTATCGGACCATTTTCCAGTTTAGGATTAGCCAGTGATTCGTCCAGACGGCCTTTTAAATCATGATCTAGATCCAAACGAAAAAGGTCCACAAGATGCATGTGGAGTTTTCGGAGTTTGGGCTCCAGGCGAAGCCGTAGCGAAACTTACTTACTTTGGTTTATATGCTCTTCAGCATCGCGGACAAGAATCCGCTGGCATTGCTGCAAGTGATGGCAGTCGCATTGTGGTTTACAAAGAGATGGGACTTGTTTCTCAAGTATTCAACGAAAATATTCTTGAAACTTTAACAGGTCACCTAGCGATTGGTCACACTCGTTATTCGACAACGGGGTCAAGTAAATGGGAAAACGCACAACCAACTTTTCGCACCACATCTCAAGGTCACCTAGCTCTTGGCCACAACGGTAACTTGGTCAACACAAAAGAATTAGCTGATCGGGTTTCAACGCTAGATAAGGGTGAGTTGCCTTTAACAAATATTCACCGCACATCCACATCTGATACTGAAGTGTTGACCGAACTACTTGCTTCTCATCCAGATCTTTCAATCGAAGAATCTGCAATGAAAGAGCTTCCAAATGTGCGAGGAGCATTTTCTCTAGTTTTCATGGATGCAACCACACTGTATGCAGCACGTGATCCTTTCGGTATTCGTCCCCTCGTAATTGGCAAACTTGAAAATGGTTGGGTTGTTGCATCCGAAACTGCAGCGCTCGACATTGTCGGTGCGTCTTTTGTTCGTGACATCGAACCAGGCGAATTGATTGCGATTGATGAATCAGGTTTGCGCAGCCAAACTTTTGCAGCTCCAACGCCAAAGCACTGTCTATTCGAATATGTTTATCTTGCTCGTCCTGACACAGTCTTGACCGGTCACGCAGTTCATGCTGTTCGCGTCGAAGTTGGTCGCACTCTTGCAAAAGAACATCCAATTGATGCAGACATGGTGATTCCAGTTCCAGAATCAGGCACACCAGCGGCTGTTGGCTATGCGCAAGGTGCGAATATTCCATTTGCTCAAGGACTTGTGAAAAACGCATATGTAGGCCGCACTTTTATTCAGCCATCTCAAACTTTGCGCCAACTTGGTATTCGCTTAAAACTAAATCCGCTTCGTGAAGAAATTGCTGGAAAACGCATAATCGTGGTGGATGACTCAATTGTTCGCGGAAATACCCAAAGAGCAATCGTGAAAATGTTACGCGAAGCAGGCGCACTTGAAGTGCACGTTCGCATTTCAAGTCCGCCAGTTAAATGGCCATGCTTCTATGGAATTGATTTTGCGACCCGCGCCGAACTTGTGGCCAACGGTTTGTCTGTAGAAGAAATCAAAAACTCAATTGGAGCAGATTCGCTCGGCTTTGTTTCGCTCGAAGGGTTGGTTGAAGCGACAAAAGTTGCTGAAGATCGTTTGTGCAAGGCTTGCTTTGATGGAAAGTATCCTGTGGCACTTCCAGAAGATGGTCAATTTGGCAAAAATGTTTTGGAAAATATTGCCAAAACTGTCGAAGATGAAGACGGTGTGGCCCGTGCATTGAGGTTGCCATGAGCAATTCCTATGCAAAAGCAGGAGTAGATGTAGAAGCTGGCGAACGAGCTGTCGCATTGATGAAAGCCAGCGTGCTTTCGGCAAGCCGCCCAGAAGTAATTGGCGACTTTGGCGGTTTTGCAGGGTTGTTCGATGCTTCGGGTTTAACCAAATACAAAAAACCAATTCTTGCAACCGGTACAGATGGAGTTGGCACAAAAGTAGTTATTGCTCAAAGACTTGGAATTCACCATACAGTTGGCATTGATTTAGTTGCAATGATTGCGGACGACATTGTGGTTTGCGGTGCCGAGCCTTTGTTTTTGACTGATTACATCGCTACGGGGAAAGTGGAACCTAATGTGGTTGCTGACATCGTGCGTGGAGTAGCGGAAGGTTGCAAGCAAGCTGGTATGGCATTGCTTGGTGGAGAGACAGCTGAACATCCTGGTGTGATGGCTGCAGGTGAATATGACATTGCAGGTGCAGGTACTGGTGTTGTCGAAGCCGATGCTTTATTAACTAGTGAACGCGTCAAATCTGGCGATGTAGTTATTGCAATGAGTTCATCAGGTTTGCATAGCAATGGTTTTTCCCTAGCTCGCCATGTCCTGCTTGGGGAAAATGGATTCAAACTTGAAACGCATATAGACGAACTTGGTCGCACATTGGGCGAAGAGATGCTTGAACCAACTCGCATTTACACAAAAGCATGTTTGGAACTTGCGAAAAATTTAGAAACCTCACTCCATACTTTTTCACATGTGACAGGTGGTGGACTAGCTGCAAACCTTGCGCGGGTATTACCAGAAAATCTTGCAGCTGATATTGATCGAAGCACTTGGCAAGTACCCGCGATTTTTGATTTAATTGCAAAAGTTGGAAATGTATCTAGAGCCGACATGGAACAAACTTTCAATCAAGGAATTGGCATGTTTGCTGTAGTTGCAAAAGATTCTGCTGATGCCGCCATAGCGAATTTAGCGAATCAAGGTTTTGAAGTATTTGTTTGCGGACAAGTTCGAGATCGAAAAGAAAATGAATCTGGCGATGCCGCGGCTAAAGGTGGCAAAGGTGGAGCAGTAATTCTGACGAACTAATCTTCTTCAGATTCTTCTTCGTCTTCAATCCACTCTGAATAGTCACTTTCTGGCAAATCATTGTTTTCAGAACTTGGCTTCGCGCCATGCAATTCCGCAGCCAGTGCATTTAGATCGATTGAACCGCTGTCGTATTTGAGTTCGCGAGCAACTTTGGCTTGCTTAGCTTTTTGTCGACCACGACCCATGGTTAAGCCCCTTGTGCGCTAGAGGTAATGCCCGAACTGGTGCGAGCAACAGAGGCGAACTTTAGCCAATGAGCCTGCTTTTTGGCAGAGTGAGTTTAAAAACCCCCAAATTGGACTTTTGGTATTCAATCTGCACCAAATCTAAACCGTTTTGGCCGACTTTTGAGAGTAAATCTGTGGCAGGGTTGACTCATCAAGGAGGAACAGATGAGCCAAGATGCAGAACGCATGCTTCGTCCACGTGAGGTTGCGATGCTGTTTAAGGTAGACCCAAAGACGGTGACCCGGTGGGCTAAGACGGGAAGACTTACCCCTGTCACCCTCCCAAGTGGACATCGGCGCTACCGGGCAACGGATGTCGAAGCTTTGATGTCGAGCACCTCCCGTCGCACCCGCGCTGTTGAAAGCCACATTTGCCCGCGTTGCGGAACAACTGTTAGTTGTGACAATACTTCTGCGTAACCCATAGCCTTCCCCTATTGAACGAGACCCGAACGGGCTTGGAACAGAAGTGGCAAATGGCAGAAGAACCAGTATTAAAGGTAGGCCTGATCGGGGCTGGCCGTGTTGGAATTGCCATATCCCGAGCGCTGCAAAATCATGGGCACTCCATTGTGGCCGCTCATGCAATTTCAGAAAAGTCAAAAAAACGGGTGCTTGAATTCTTACCAGCTACCGATCTGCAAGAAATTTCTTCTCTAATCGAAAATGTTCAAACAGTTCTGTTTGCAGTGCCTGACGATGTGCTTCCTGATTTAGTTCGAGGAATTGCCCAAACAGTTGGTTTCAAAAAACATCAATTTGTTATTCATACATCTGGACGGTTTGGAATAGATGTTTTAGCGCCTGCAAGTTTGCAAGGTGCACTTCCGATAGCAATCCACCCAGCAATGACTTTTACAGGCACTCCAAGTGATGTAGATCGAATGTTTGGTTGTCCCTTTGCAATTACAACTACTGAAGAATTGTTGCCCATAGCCGCTGCATTAGTTTTAAATATGGGGGGGCGCGAATATGTGGTGGCCGAAGAAAATCGAGCGCTCTATCACGCAGCATTAAGCCACGCGGCCAATCACTCAAGCACAGTAATCAATCAAGCAAAAAGTATTTTGCAACAAATCGGAATTGAAAACCCCGGATTATTTTTATCACCACTTGTAAATGCAGCCCTTGAAAACTCTTTGACCATGGGCATTGATGCTTTGACGGGACCCATTGCCCGAGGTGATGTTGAAACTGTTCGCGCCCACCTGCTTGCTTTACAAGGAAATGAGGCGTTAGAAACCTATCGCGCTATTGCAATTGCAACTGTCGGCAAACTTTCCGGAACTGGAAAACTTTCAATTTCAGTCGCAGATTCACTTATGCAGGTGTTGCGATGACAAAAGTAATTTCGACCGTAGAGCAATTGAAATCCGAATTGCAAAACCAAAAAGTTGGCGCTGTTTTCACGATGGGAGCTCTGCACGCAGGTCACGCTCAATTAATGAAAAAGTGCCGTGAATTAATCGGAGACAACGGTATCTTGGTTGTAACAATCTTTGTAAATCCAACGCAATTCACAGACCAAAAGGATTTGGAAAAGTATCCAAGGAATCTTGATGGCGATGTTGCACTTTGCGAACAAAATTCTGTCGACATTGTCTTTGCACCTTCCTTTGAGGTTGTTTATCCAACCGAACATCCTGTTGTTGAAATAAATCCTGGCAAAATCGCGAACATGTTAGAAGGCAAAAGTCGCCCTGGACATTTTGCTGCGGTTGCCACAGTTGTGAATCGACTACTTGAAATCACTAATCCTGAAGTCACCTGTTTTGGGGAAAAAGATTTCCAACAATTGGCAGTCGTAAAGCAGATGGTTAAGAACCTTGGAATTTCAACCGAAGTAATAGGTGTGCCAACTGTTCGCGAACCAGATGGGCTGGCAATGTCGAGCCGAAATCAAAGATTATTGCCATTAGAGCGTGCTATTGCGATTCAGCTTCACAAAGCGATGGAAGTTGTAAGAGTTGAATTAGAGAGCCAAAAATCAATCGATTCGAGCATTTCAACAGCAATTGACTACTTGAAAACTTTTCCCGAAATTGAGTTGGACTACCTAGATATCTTGAGTAATGATTTAGAAACACCAAAGCCTGGGTTGGCTAGAGTGCTAATCGCTGCAAAGATTGGTGATGTGCGTTTAATCGACAACATAGAGTGCGAATTGGCGGTGGACAATGTCTAATCCAGTGGCACAAATTGGAATCAGACTTACAGCTCCAGAGCCAGGTTGGTTTGCAGAGACAGATGTGATTGTGATCGGCAGCGGAGTTGCAGGATTAACAGCTGCTATCCAGGCGCGCACATCTGGCTACAAAGTTATTTTGGTTACCAAAGCGCAGGTTGATGATGGTTCAACCAGATGGGCACAAGGTGGAATTGCAGCTGCTCTAGACCCAAATGACTCGCCTGAAGAACATTGGCGAGACACCATTGTTGCCGGTGCAGGTTTATGCGATTCTGCAGCAGCGCGAGTTTTGGTTATTGAAGGCCCAAATGCAATTCGCCGTTTGATTTCACGAGGTGCAAATTTCGATAAGACTGAAAGTGGCGCAATTGCATTAACTCGTGAAGGCGGACATCATCGAGATCGCATTGCGCATGCAGGCGGGGACGCCACCGGCGCTGAGATTTCTCGCGCACTTGTTGACGCAGTTTCAAATGACAGTGGAATCGAACTAATTGAAAACGCACTCGTTTTGGATTTACTCCAAGATGAATATGGCGCTGCACAAGGAATCACATTGCACGTTATGGGTCAAGGAATGCATGACGGAGTTGGCGCAGTTTTGGCACCTGCAGTTATTTTGGCAACAGGTGGCATCGGGCAAGTTTTTTCGCAATCCACAAATCCGAAAGTTGCAACTGGTGATGGAATCGCTTTGGCTTTGCGCGCAGGTGCTGATTTAGCAGATTTGGAATTTATACAATTTCATCCGACTGTGTTGTTCTTGGGAGAACAAGCAAAAGGCCAGCAACCACTAATTAGCGAAGCATTGAGAGGTGAAGGTGCATTCTTAGTCGACGATGACGGAAACCACATCATGGATGGCGTACATCCAATGGCGGATTTGGCACCTCGCGACATTGTTTCAATTGCAATTATGAAAACAATGATAGAAAAGAATTTGAAACATGTCTGGTTAGATGCACGCAAAATTGGGGATAATTGGCAAGAACGATTTCCAACAATATTCAATGTTTTATTGGGCTATGGCATTGATCCGCGTACTGACTTAATTCCAGTAGCACCAGCACAGCATTACCATTCTGGTGGAATTAGAACTGATCTATACGGCCGAACAAGTATTCCAGGGTTATTCGCCTGTGGCGAAGTTGCATGTACGGGAGTTCACGGGGCCAATAGGTTGGCAAGTAATTCATTGCTAGAAGGCTTGGTATTTGCGGAAAGAATCGGCGCGTTTTTGGCACTAGGTTTGCCAGAACGCAGGTCCTATGTAAAGCGCAATGGCAATGAAGTGCTTTTGGAAAATGAACTTCGAAGTGCTATTCAAAATACAATGACAAAAAATGTTGGTGTGCTTCGCAGTGCTAATTCAAGTCAATCTGCTATTGATGAGCTGTCACCATTGATGAAATCCACACCAGGCTTAATGCCAAACACAAAGAATTGGGAAACTTCAAACCTGCATACGGTTGCGACTGCAATTTCTCTCGCTGCCAATATTCGCGAGGAAACGCGCGGTTCGCATTGGAGAGAAGATTTTCCGTCATCACAAAATAGTTGGTTGAAACGAGTCATAGTAAAAAGCGATATCAACGGCGAGCTTTCAATTTCATTCGAACCCGTTCCACAAGTTCCAGACACAAAGGAAGTGTTGTAATGGCAAAAACCCCACATTGGTTGCCAAGTGTGATTGGCACGGATTACGCAGTGCCACTTCGCGCACAAGGTCACAACCTTGACGAAATTATGGATTTGATCAAGCGCGCTCTAGCGGAAGATTTAGATGGTGGTGTTGATGTAACAACCGCGGCCACGATTCCAAGTTCACAAAAATCAGTCATGGAATTACGTGCTCGTCAATCTGGAATGGTAGCTGGCGGAACAATTGCAGCTGCGGTATTTGATTTGGTTTCCCAGTACGAAGCAGAAGTGGAAATTCAAGTTGCAGATGGAATGCCAGTAAATGCCGGCGATGTGATCATAAAAATTGTTGGTCCAACATTTGCATTATTAACTGCAGAACGAACCGCACTAAATCTGCTTTGTCACTTATCTGGAATTGCTACCACAACACATGAGTGGGTTAAGGCTCTAGCGGGGACTGGTGCAAAGGTCAGAGACACTCGCAAGACCACGCCAGGACTTCGCCGGGTTGAGAAATATGCAGTTGTTTGCGGTGGTGGCACGAACCACCGAATGTCTTTGTCAGATGCGGCTCTAGTGAAAGACAATCACATTGTTGCCGCCGGTGGCGTAGTTCATGCGTTTGAAGCGGTTCGGAAGAAGTTTCCAGATTTAGCTGTAGAAGTTGAAGTTGATTCAATAGACCAATTGCAAGAAGTAATTGCTGCTGGTGCAGATCTAGTTTTATTGGATAATTTCAGCGTTGATGAAGTGAAACAGGCTGTAGCTTTGAATGCGAATCGCGCGAAACTAGAAGCAAGCGGTGGTCTAACCCTTGAAGTAGCACGTGCATATGCAGAAACTGGAGTTGATTACTTAGCGGTTGGTGCGATCACACATTCATCAAAGATTTTGGACATCGGTGCTGACATGTTTACCTTGGAGGCAAACTAATGTTGCTTTGCATTGATGTCGGAAACACAAATATTGTCTTAGGTATATTTGATGGTGAAAAGCTAGTTGAATCTTTTCGAATTGCAACCGATGCGCGAACTACTGCTGATGAATTAGCGTTGAAATTTCAAGGTTTACTTGCAGACACTTCGGAAATCAATGGAATTGCCTTGTGCTCAACTGTGCCAGCAGTTTTGCGCGAAATGCGTACGATGTTACAAAAATATTTTTCTGACGTTCCACATGTAGTTGTTGAGCCAGGCACAAAAACTGGAGTACCGGTTTTAACGGACAATCCAAAAGAGGTAGGAGCCGATCGCATAGTAAACACATTGGCAGCATTTGCGATTTATGGCGGTCCTGCGATTGTGGTTGATTTCGGAACCTCAACAAACCTTGATGTGATTTCAGCAAAAGGTGAATTTCTCGGAGGCGCATTAGCCCCAGGCGTTGAAATTTCAATTGAAGCTCTTGCATCGCGCGCAGCACAATTGCGCAAAGTTGAATTGGTAAAGCCAAAGAATGTGATCGGTAAAAATACCGTCGAGGCATTGCAATCCGGTGCAATCTACGGATTCGCTGGGCAAGTGGACGGATTAGTCGAGCGCATCATCGCAGAATTAGGCGAACCAGTAAAAGCCGTTATTGCAACAGGTGGATTGGCATCAATTGTGGTTAGCGAATCGCACACAATTACGCATCACAATCCAGACTTGACTCTGCACGGTTTACGGATGGTTTTCGAACGCAATCTTGGGTAATCTCAAATCTGCATTCTGTCTCTAGGTAGGCTCTACCCGTGACTGATACGCCAAAAACTGAAGTTGATGACCTGCCGGAACAAATGCAGGTGCGTCACTCCAAACGCGAACGCCTTATCGAGCAAGGTGTTGAGCCGTATCCTGTTAATTTCAATCGCACAGCAAACATTGGCCAAGTTCGGGCGCAGTTTCCGGACCTAAATGCAGATGACACAACTGGCGCAATCCATTCGGTTTCTGGACGTGTAATTTTCGTTCGCAACACCGGAAAACTTTGCTTTGCATCACTTCGGGATGGTGACGGCACCGAAATTCAAGCCATGATTAGTTTCGACAAGGTCGGCGAAGAATTACTAGAAGGTTGGAAATCCACAGTTGACATCGGAGACTTTGTTGGCGTAACTGGTGAAGTTATCTCTTCTCGCCGCGGTGAACTTTCGATTCTTTGCGATTCTTGGCAAATGGTTAGTAAGGCACTTCGCCCTCTTCCAAATGCGCATAAACCTTTGTCGGAAGAAACTCGAGTACGTCAACGCTATGTTGATTTGATTGTTCGCCCTGAAGCTCGGGATATGGCTCGAATGCGACCAAAGGTCATGCAATCACTTCGAACAACTTTTTCTAATTACGACTTTGTTGAAGTTGAAACACCAATGTTGCAAACCCTTCATGGTGGCGCTGCTGCCCGTCCATTCAAAACTCATTCAAACGCATTTGATATTGAACTGTTCTTGCGCATCGCACCTGAACTTTTCCTGAAGAGATGTGTAGTTGGCGGCATAGAACGGGTATATGAAATCAATCGCAACTTCCGAAATGAAGGTGCGGACTCAACTCACTCTCCTGAATTTGCCATGCTTGAGTTCTACCAGTCATACGCGGACTACAACGATATGGCCAACTTCACTCGCGAATTGATCCAAAATGCAGCGATGGCTGTTTGTGGAACTCTAGAAGTTAAACACCTAGATGGAACTGTGCACAATCTTGGTGGCGATTGGAAATCGGTTTCGATGTTCCCAGCCCTTTCAGAAGCTATTGGTGAAGAAATAACTCCAGCGACTCCAATCGAACACTTGCAAAAGCTCGCAGCCGCTGTGGACATGAAGCCAGAAAAAACTTGGGTACACGGAAAGTACGTCGAAGAACTTTTCGAACACTATGTAATTTCAACTTTTGATAGTCCAACTTTCGTTCGTGATTTTCCGGTGGACACTTCGCCACTCGTACGCGATCACCGCTACGAACCAGGTGTAGTGGAAAAGTGGGATCTATATGTTGATGGTTTCGAACTTGCAACTGGCTATTCGGAATTAATCGATCCAGTAATTCAACGCCAGCGATTGGTTGAGCAAGCTTCTTTGGCTGCACGTGGAGATGCCGAAGCGATGCGCATGGACGAAGACTTCCTTCGCGCACTTGAATACGGCGCACCTCCAATGGGTGGCGTTGGTATGGGTATTGATCGTTTACTAATGGCGCTTACAGGACTTGGAATTCGCGAAACAATCCTCTTCCCATTGGTAAAGCCAGAACGCCTCAACTAATGAAACAAGATATCACTTTGCCAAATGGTGTTTTGATTCGTAGTGCAAATACTCAAGATGTTCGTGGAATTAGTAAATTAATTGACACATATTCTGGCGATGGAAGATTGCTTGCAAAACCAACGGTGACTCTCTATGAATCAGTACAAGAATTCATAGTTGCTATCAAAGATGATCAAGTTGTTGGTTGTGGGGCATTGCACGTTATGTGGGAAGACTTGGCCGAAGTCCGCACCTTGGCAATCTCACCTGAAATTCGCCATTCAGGTTTAGGCGGCACCATGTTGGAATTGTTACTCGATCGCGCCCGCTCACTTGGGATTAGCCGCGTATTTTGTTTGACATTTGAAACTGCATTCTTCCAACGACATGGATTTGAAGTGATTGATGACGCACCAGTTGACGTAAAGGTATACGAACAACTGCTCGAGTCGTATGACGAAGGTGTGGCTGAAATGTTGGGGCTAGAACGCGTGAAACCAAATACGCTCGGCAACACTCGCATGTTGCGATTTCTTTAAATCAGCCAGTATTTCTTAGACCGTTTGCAATTCCGTTGATTGTCAATGACAACGCTCGACTCAAATCAGGATCGCTTTGGCCGTCGCCAGTTCTTTCAGCGCGAATTCTCTTCAATAGTGAAACTTGTAGGAATTGAAGCGGCAATAAGTAGAAGTCGCGCACCTGTAAAGTCGCAGCTAATGGCTGGTTGTGTTCGAGCAGGCTGAAATCTTCAGTAATCTTTTTAATTTCTAGCACGGTACGCGCGTATTCATCTTTGATGTCATCAAAAATACGATGCAATTCTTCCGGTACAAGATTTTCCACGTAGTGAGTTGCAACATTTAAATCAGTTTTGGCCAAAGTCATTTCAACGTTCGAAATAAAGTTTTTAAAGAAATGCCATTCTTGGTACATCTGCTTAAGTGTTTCACCTGCGCCAGATTCGCGAGCTGTTTGCAGCGCAGTTCCGACACCGTACCAACCAGGAACGATCTGACGGGACTGAGTCCAACCGAAAACCCAAGGAATTGCGCGCAAACCATCGATGCCAGCAGAAGTATCTGGACGCCGGGCGGGGCGTGAACCCATATGTACATTTGAAAGTTCTTCAACTGGGGTTGAGAGTGCGAAATAACGCGGAAGTTCTTTGTCGTCAATAAGTTGACGGTATTTCGCAAATGCTGAATCTGATGCAGTTTGCATCACTTCATCCCAGCGGTCAAGTACGTCACCAAACTGACGTGGTTGGCGATGCAGAAGTGTTGCTTCCAAAACGGCTGCCAAAGTTAGGCGCAAGTTTGCACGGGCGAGGGAAGGTAATAAGTATTTGTCTGAAATTACTTCGCCTTGTTCGGTGATTTTGATTTCGCCATCTAGCACACCCCATGGCTGAGACATGATTGCTTCGAAGGTTGGGCCACCACCGCGACCCACTGTGCCACCGCGACCGTGGAACAAGCGCAAACGCACACCGTGATGCGCTGCAACATCGCGCAGATTTCGCTGCGCCAAGTGAATTTCCCATTGTGAAGTAGTAATACCCGCATCTTTGTTGCTGTCAGAATAACCAAGCATTACTTCTTGTTCGTCTTTGCGAAGTCGAACCAACTGACGGTAGACCGGATTTGAAAGAAGTTGATCGAGGATTTCTCCTGCGCGACGCAGTTCATCCACGGTTTCTAGAAGTGGAGCGAAACCAATATCTGCCTTGTTTCGGCTGATGTCAATTAATCCAGCTTCACGACCGAGGGCTGCCGCGGCCAAAACATCTTCTGCACTTTTGGTCATCGAAACAATGTATGTCTCGACTACGGATTTTCCGAAGTTCTTTTGTACATCAACTATGGCTTTAAAAGCGCCGAATGTTGCTTGCGTAACTTCATCAAATTTTGTCTCGTCAAAATCCCGCGCATTTTCGGTGGACAAAATCGCGGTCAACTCGATTGACTTGTCAGCAAAAGGCATCTTCGAATAAGCACCGTCAGCATTTCCATCTAAAAGATTTGCAACTGTGTGATGCAGTTTTTCAGAATGTTCGCGCACGTCCAAGGTCGCAAGGTTTAAACCAGTTGCCCGAACTAAACGAATGAAGCGCTTGAAAATATTTTCTGCCACGACATTCTTGTGACTTAGGCGTGAAAGAGATTCACTCACTTGATTCAAGTCATCAAGCAATTGCTCGTTAGTTAGGTAATCGTGTCCTAGAACGTGATGTGAACGAGTTGAGAGACGGCTTCTAGTATTAACCAACTTTTGGCGCACACAAGTTAGTTTTAGTCGCCAAGGTTCTTCTGCGTTAATTCGTAAATAACGGCGATCTAATTCCGGTAGGTTATTCAAATCTTCTTCGATTTGTTTCCACAAGAACTCATCTCTTTCGCTATCCACGATTCGTTCGGAAATTGAAAGGTCTTCAATCACGCGGTCTAGATGCGTGAGCAAATTACGAATTGCATGATCTCGTTGCATTGAGATAACTCGCGAAGTTACTTCTGGAGTTACGAATGGATTTCCATCACGATCGCCACCAATCCAAGAACCAAAAGTCAAAGGGGTTGCGTCAACTGGAAATTCAGCGCCAATTTCCTGCATCTCGTGTTCAAGTTCATCAAGAATCGAAGCGAGTGGACCTTGTGACAATGCATCTAAGAAGTACAAAGCATTTCGGGCTTCGTCCAAAACTTCTGGGCGAGATAAACGAAGTTCATCTGTTTGCCATAGGAGCGAGACAGCCTCTTTCAATCGACGATTGCGATGTGTGTCTTCTGGTTGAGTCAGCAAATCGGCAATGCGGCGGATTTTCAACAAAACACTTCGACGAGCTGCTTCGGTTGGGTGGGCTGTGAAAACTGGTCGAGTGTTCATGCGAGTTAGGCAAGTTGCTATTTCTCGAGCGGGAATATTTGCAGCGCTGATGTTTTTTGCAGCTCTTGAAAGTGCGCCACCAGTCGCTATGCGATCCTCGGATAGTTCTTTGGCGCGGAAAACCTGCTCCGCAACGTTTGCTAGGTTGAAGTAGGTGCTGAAAGCGCGCGAAAGCCGCATCGCGTCATGCAGGTTTAGTTCTGAAAGTTCGACCGAGGCCTTTTCTGGATTCTCACGCACAAGGTGGCGCATCCGCTCAACCTTGTCGAAGAGTTCCTGACCTTCCACCTCTATGAGAGTTTGACCCAAGAACATGGCTAGGCGGCGAATCTCCCCACGGAGTTGCGCATCTACCAGGTCCTTGGAAAGAGGCATTTCAGACATGGGCTAAAGGTAATGAATCCAGGTTACGTGAGTGTTGCCAGTTTCAAATAGTGGGCAGACATTCCTATTTGTGAGATTAGGCAATTATTTGGGCAAGCCAAGTTTCAGGTTGGGGCAATAGGCTTAAGGCTGCATTTCAGGAGGGAATACTCATGTTTGAACGGTTTACTGACAGAGCTCGCCGCGTTGTGGTTTTGGCTCAAGATGAAGCCCGCATGTTGAATCACAATTACATCGGCACAGAACACATCCTGCTAGGTCTCATTCACGAAGGTGAAGGCGTTGCTGCGAAGGCACTTGAATCAATGGGCATCACTCTTGATGCAGTTCGCGCCCAGGTTGAAGAAACTATTGGTCAAGGTCAAAACCCAACGACTGGCCACATTCCATTCACTCCGCGCGCAAAAAAGGTTTTGGAACTTTCCCTTCGTGAAGCACTCCAACTTGGTCACAACTACATTGGCACCGAACACATTTTGCTAGGCCTTATGCGTGAAGGCGAAGGTGTGGCTGTGAAAATTCTTGAAAAGCTCGGCGGAGATTTAGGTCCAATTCGTCAAACAGTTATTCAACTTGTATCTGGCTATCAAGGAAAAGATGCACCACAAGGCGGACCGCAAGAAGGAAACCAATCAACATCATTGGTGCTAGATCAATTCGGTCGAAACCTTACCCAAGCCGCGCGTGAAGGAAAGCTCGATCCTGTAATTGGTCGCGCAAATGAAATTGAACGCGTAATGCAAGTTCTTTCACGTCGTACCAAAAACAACCCAGTTCTAGTCGGTGAACCTGGCGTCGGTAAATCAGCTTGTGTTGAAGGTCTTGCGCAAATGATTGTACGTGACACCGTCCCAACAACTTTGAAAGATAAGCAGCTTTATTCACTAGATCTCGGCGCATTGGTTGCAGGTTCTCGCTATCGCGGTGATTTCGAAGAACGTTTGAAGAAAGTTCTAAAAGAAATTCGCACTCGCGGCGACATCATTCTTTTCATCGATGAAATTCACACCCTGGTTGGAGCAGGTGCAGCCGAAGGTGCAATCGATGCAGCATCAATCCTCAAGCCAATGCTCGCTCGCGGTGAACTCCAAATGGTTGGCGCAACAACCTATGACGAATACCGCAAATACATCGAAAAAGATGCTGCGCTTGAACGTCGTTTCCAGCCAATCCAGGTCAATGAACCAACAGTTGCCGAAACTATCGAGATTCTCAAAGGTCTTCGCGATCGTTACGAACAACATCACAGAGTGACTATTACCGACTCAGCATTAGTTGCAGCTGCGACTTTGGCAGATCGTTACGTCAATGATCGTCAATTGCCGGATAAAGCAATCGACTTAATTGATGAAGCTGGTGCTCGTTTGCGAATTCGCCGCATGACCGCGCCTCCTGAACTACGCGCTTTCGATGATGCAATCGCGAACTGCCGCAAAGAAAAAGAATCTGCAATTGATGCTCAAGATTTCGAAAAAGCAGCAGGTCTACGCGATCAAGAAAAGAAATTGATTGAACAAAAAGGTCTCAAAGAAAAAGAATGGAAGTCTGGAGACCTTGATGTTGTTGCAGAAGTTGGCGAAGGTTTAGTTGCTGAAGTATTGGCAATTGCAACTGGAATTCCAGTCGTGCAAATCTCGGAAGAAGAATCTGCACGTCTGCTCAAGATGGAAGATGAACTTCACAAACGGGTTATCGGCCAAAAAGATGCAATTGCTGCTATCTCGAAATCGATTCGCCGTTCGCGTGCAGGTCTACAAGATCCAAAGCGTCCAGGTGGCTCATTTATTTTTGCTGGCCCATCTGGTGTTGGTAAGACTGAGCTTTCTAAAACTTTGGCCGAGTTCCTATTTGGTGACGAAGATGCACTAATTACTTTGGATATGAGCGAGTACGCTGAAAAGCACACTGTTTCACGTCTGTTTGGTGCGCCTCCAGGATATGTCGGCTATGAAGAAGGTGGTCAGCTGACTGAACGAGTTCGCCGCAAACCATTTAGTGTGATTCTTTTCGACGAAATCGAAAAAGCACATCCAGATATCTTCAATTCACTTTTGCAGATTTTGGACGAAGGTCGTTTGACTGATGCCCAAGGGCGCATGGTGGACTTCAAGAACACGGTCATCATCATGACCACAAACCTTGGTACTCGCGATGCTGCGAAGGGCCAAAACCTTGGCTTCACTGGCACCGACGACAACTGGTATGACGCGATGAAGAAAAAAGTCAACAATGCGTTGAAGGATCACTTCAAACCTGAATTCCTAAACCGTATCGACGACACCATTGTCTTCCATATGTTGAGTCAAGAAGAAATCATCCAGATTGTTGATTTGATGATCGGCAAACTTGATGAACGTCTACGCGACAAAGACATGGGAATTGAACTCACCAAGGCAGCAAAAGAAGCTTTGGCAATCAAGGGCTATGACCAGTCAAATGGAGCTCGTCCGCTTCGTCGCACAATACAACGCGAAATCGAAGATGTGTTGAGCGAGAAGATGCTATTTGGCGAAGTTAAGTCGAGCGAAATTGTTTTGGTTGATGTGATTGGTGAAGGCTTAACTGCTGAATTCACATTCACTGGTTCACCAAAAACAGATTTCGGTGACCTTTCGGTTGTTGACCTCGGAAAAGCTGAATAATTAAATTCAAGAATAGGGCGGCCAATCACTCAAATGTGATGGTCGCCCTTTCTGATGTTTTGTTGCCGTTAGAAGCGTAGATTCCGTATTCACCGGCTGGTAGATGCTTTGCATCATTGCCGCAAGTTTTTGGATCCACATTTCCTGCCCAGGTGATTGTGGTGCGGTAAGTGTTACCAGGATTCATTTCGACTAAATTGCTTTTGTTATTTACTGGGCAAGTGTCGGTTGACCAAACTTTTTTGTTGTTTGCATTTACGACATAGATTTCATTTGCGCGAGCGCCCATGTCTCGTAAGCAAGTACCGCTGCCAGTTAAAGTGAAAGTCGCGTCAATAACAATCACTTCTTCACTTGTGAAATTTGTCTTGCCCTCAAAGCCAACCGCGATTGAAATATCTTCGTCATTGCATTTATTCAAATTATTTTTATTGGTTGGATTAGCGGCATTGGTTGGAGCTGTGGTTTGTTGAGGATCTCCAGAAAATGCACTTGAGATTGCCGAGACAACTCCAGTTGTGAGTTTTATTGCCACAAACCCCACAATTAGAACAATCACTACCGCCAAGAATCGGCGAATTAGTAGTTGTTGTGGTGTGGGTCTTTGAGCCATAGCCCGCGTAATTTATCGTTTCAAATACGGTTTCAGGATGACTAACGCGTTTGGGCCAATTCCGTGCAGGTCCGCAATGTCAGTTTTCGTGTATTTCTTTAGGTCTGTAAACGTTTTGATGTTTTCGTTGATCAACGCACGTCGCGCAGGTGCGGCAAGACCAAGCGACTTCCAAAGTTCATCAGGTTTCATCTAAGAACTCACTTCTTTGCTGAATTTCAGTGCCACCGCGATTGCTTCGCGAAGAGTGGCCACTTCATGCACATTTATACCTTTTGGATAGGGACCAGAATTAGCTGGGACTATCGCATCTTTGACACCCAATCGAGCGGCTTCACTTAACCTTCGACTCAAGCCCGCAATTCGTCGCACTTCACCGGCCAGCCCAACTTCCCCTAAAGCGATGAGGGAGTGTGGCAGTGCAAAATCACGGGCCGCACTTGTTACGGCTAATGCAACTGCTAGATCGGCAGCAGGTTCAGTGATTCTCATGCCACCTACTGTGGCAACATGCACATCGCGACTGCTTAAGGAAAGTCCAGCCCTTCTTTCAAGAACTGCCAAAATCATCGCGTTCCTCGCGTTGTCGAGACCAGCTGTCGCACGCCTTGGTGTTGGCACATTCGTGGCGGCAACAAGTGCTTGAATTTCAGACAACAGCGGTCGAGTACCTTCAACAGTCATGGTTAGGCAAGTTCCGCTTACTGATTCGTGTTGAGCGGAAACAAATAATCCGCTTGGATCGGAAATACCAATTATTCCGCCGTCATTCAATTCAAAACAGCCAACTTCATCTGCAGCGCCATAACGATTTTTTGCGGCGCGCACTAAACGAAGTCGAGTGTGGCGATCTCCTTCAACTTGCAGCACCACATCAACTAAATGTTCGAGAACTCGAGGACCTGCGATTGTTCCGTCTTTTGTGACGTGACCGACCAAAATTGTTGCGATACTTTTTTCTTTTGCTACGCGAATCAAACTTGCCGCAACTTCGCGAACCTGAGTTACCCCGCCGGCTTGCCCGTCAACTTCGGTTGAAGAAAAAGTTTGCACCGAATCTAAAACCACAAGTTTTGGATTGACTTTTTCGATATGACTTAATGCAGCACCTAAATCTGTTTCACTTGCGAGATAAAGGTTTGGAGCAAGCGCGCCAATGCGCTCTGCTCGCAACCGAACTTGAGCAGCAGATTCTTCGCCAGTTATGTAAAGTGAAATTCCAGAATTTCCAGCCTGACTTGCCACTTCCAAAAGAAGTGTGGATTTACCAACTCCTGGCTCACCAGCTAGAAGTACAACTGAACCTGGGACAAGTCCGCCGCCTAGAACCCGATCTAATTCATCGATGCCGGTTGGTTCGGCTTTAGCAAATTCAACATTTACCTCACCAATTGGCGTAGCAGGGGCTGAGACCTGCCCAGATGCGACTGTGCGGGCGTGGGTGACCCCAATTTCCTCAATCGTGCCCCAGGCCTGACATTCGCCGCAGCGGCCGACCCATTTGGTTGTTTGCCAACCACACTCGCCACATTTGAAGCCAGTTGATTTAGTCTTTGATTTGCTAGTTGCCATAGAGGACACGCTACCGTCCACTTGGGACAAGGAGAAGAGCATGGTGAACACGGATTCGATTTATGACTTTGTCACAAGTGTGGTGCTTGATGTCGAGGTTAGTAATAAGACAACTTCTGAAGCTCTTGCAATTAGTGAAGGCCTTAGCGACTTGCAGACTTTTGCAATAGCTCGCGCCGAAACTTTGCGACAAATGCGTGCCCGAAATGTATTTGCCTTCGACATCCCATCAATAGCATTGGATGCAGACCCAGTCCAAGCATTAACTTTGATGGAACGCGCAGTTTTGAGTTTGAGTTTGCGCCACAAATTTGCGGAAGAAGATGTCTGCGAAATTCTTGATGAAACTAGAAAGATAGTGCGCAGAGATTTGAAAGAGGGTCGCCGAAATCTTGCTCGTGCTGCAATCGCATTGACCCTCATGAACAATCCTTCCAAATGCCCAGTCATAAACTCTGCTCACCAAACTCTTGGTATTCGAATGACTCGCGCCCAACAAATGCATTTAGTTACACATTCCGCAGAGTGTTCTATTTGCGTGAATGTTTTGCGAGTAGTGGACAAGCAAGTTGTTCAAGACTTTATCAATGCACCAAAATTGAACTACCCAAATAACTTGCTAGCAATTTCCCAATCCGAAAAAGCGCGATTAATCAAAAGAGCAGACCTTCGAGATGGCTGGCCAATGAAAGTTGGACGGTATTTCGAAAATCCAAGAGTATCTATCAAAAATGCAACAGTTTTCGGTGTCGCTTCTTCGGCACTAATCGCAATCGGTTTGTATTTTTTAAATCAGTGAGTGAGAGATGTATAAATATACGAAACTTGATTTTGCAGTCGGCCTCGCATTCGGTTGGGGAATTAGCCTAGATTTATCAGTTGCGCTTGGTCTGAGTTTTGCTTTGCCGATGGCAGCTGGTGGTCAGTTCGAAACTTTTCCAACTTCGATTCGAGTTACTTATCTTTTGCAATCGCTATTTATATTTTTACAGGCATTTTTGTACAACCAATCCGCAAACGGATTATCGGTTAAACCAAAATGGGTTTTCTTAGTTCTTACGATTCTCAGTGCACTCGGTTTCGTTATGAACCTATTTTCATTCAGTGTTATTGAGAAAATAAATGTAGTTCCGCTAGCCGTTATGACTTATGGATTTTGGCTGCAACATAAAAAGCAGCAAATGCTTTAGTTCTGATCAGCAGGATGTGAAGCAAGCCCGTTGAGAATGGCACGCACTTCCTTTGGATCTCCATTTTTTGCGGCAATCCGACGAGCAGCGGTAATTGCGGCCATTCGAGCTTCGCAATGTTCAGCCAAAATCTTGTAAGCCTTTTTGCTCATCATTGCAATCAAAGTATCTTTTTCGGTTATGTAGACAGGCTTTGGTGCATTGTGTGCTTCAGTATTTGAAGTGCAATACCAATGAAGATCATGTCCACCAGGTCCCCAGCCTGCACGGGTGTATTCCTCAATCGTTATAACCCAGCGCTTTGTGCCATCATCAAGTTTGCGCCATTCAAAATCGCGGCGCATTGGAAGTTGCCAGCAAACATCTGGTTTTGTCTTGGTGATTGAAGTATTTGTTTTTAGTGCGAGTTGATGAAGGGCGCATCCGCCGCCACCAGCGAAGTCTGGTGAATTTAGAAAAATGCAACCACCTTTGTAGACGCGAGTTTTCTTCGAATTATCTTCATCGCGTTCGGTCCACTTCTTGCGACCTTTTTCGTAGTTCTCCCAAAGTTCTGGAGTTAATTTCTCAACGTACTTTTTGGTGCGAGTGAAATCTTCTTTGTCTGCGAAATGTGCACCTAGTGAACAGCAACCGTTTTGAGGTTTATCTTCAACGATGCCTTGACATCCACGGCCATAAATGCAATTCCAGCTTGAGGTTAACCAAGTTAGGTCGCAACGATAAATATTTTCCGCGTCTTCCGGATCGTCGAATTCAACGAAAGCGCGAGCAAAGGTCAGCTTCAATTCAGGCACTGCGTAAGCGTAGACGCAACTGCCTAGTGCCCGAGCCAAATCAAGGTCTAGGCTTAAACCAAAGGCGATTGGAGCACTATGGCAACCACTGCAATCTTTGGAGTTGGCAAAATGGGTGGAGCCATTTTGGAAGGACTGCTCGGTTCTGATTCTTTCGATGACACTGTCATGGTGGTCGTCCGTTCTGCGGAAAAAGAACAAGAGATTGAGGACGTCTACGGGATTTCAAGCGCAGATATTGAAGATGCCGCAAAAGCTGAAGTATTGATACTCACGGCCAAACCTGCAGATATGGCAGCGATGGTTTCTCAAATCGCACCGCATGTTAAAGCGGGTTCACTTGTCATTTCGGTAGCTGTCGGAATAACAACTGAATTTTTTGAGAACAAATTGCAAACTGGTGTTTCGGTAGTTCGAGTGATGCCTAATACACCTTCGCTGATTGGTGAAGGTATGAGTGTTCTTTCGGCTGGCAAGAACTGCACGCAACAAGCGCTTCAGAAAGCCGTCGAGGTCATGGGTTGTGTGGGCAAAACTTTAGTTGTTGATGAGAGTCTGCAAAATTCTGTTACTGCGGTTAGCGGAAGTGGTCCTGCCTACATTTTTTATGTTGCAGAAGCAATGATTGCAGCTGGAGAAAAATTAGGACTTTCTAATTCTGTGGCGAAGGAACTTACAGTTCAAACAATTGTTGGTGCAGCATTGATGATGCGTGACACGGATGAGAGCCCAGAGACTTTGCGCAAAAATGTTACTTCGCCAAATGGGACAACTGCGCAAGCTATTGCCAAGTTTGATGAAGTTGATTTACGTGAAATCTTTGTTGCAGCAATGCGGGCATGCCACGATCGTTCGAAAGAAATTTCTGAGGGCTAAATGTTCCGCGTTGTAATTGATGAAAAACTAAAGGCTTACGACTTTGGTGACTCTCACCCGCTTGGGCCAATTCGAGTTCTACATACATACGAGAATCTTCGTTCTCATAAGCTGCTTGACTCAGCCGAAGTTGAGGTCGTGGATGCGGGGGAGCCGGCTACGCAAGAGCAATTACTAAAAGTTCACACCCTTTCGTACATCGAGTGCGTGAAGACTGAAAAAACTTGCCTCGAACATGGGCTCGGAACCGCAGACACCCCAACCTTTCCAGGAATTCACAATGCTGCAGCAATGGTTTGCGGAGCCACGTTACGGGCCGCAGAAGGAGTGGCTACGGGCAAAGCGATTCACGCTGTAAATGTTGCAGGCGGCCTACATCATGCAATGGCAAATCGCGGTTCCGGCTTTTGCGTCTATAACGATATCGCGGTTGCAATTTCATATTTACTTGAAAATGGATTTGAAAGAATCGCGTACATCGACGTGGATGCCCATCACGGAGATGGTACGCAATCAATATTTTGGGACGACCCACGCGTTCTAACTTTTTCGATTCATCAAAGTGGAAAAACACTTTTCCCAGGAACTGGATTTGGTCATGAAATCGGTGGCACAAATGCAGCAGGGACCGCAATCAACATTTCACTTCCAGATGGCACAAGCGACGCTGGTTGGTTGCGTGCATTTGAGGCAGTATTACCTGAAGTGCTTGAAGTTTTTAATCCGCAAATAATTATTAGTCAGCATGGTTGCGATTCTCATTCAAAGGATCCACTGACTGGTTTGGAACTTACTATTGATGGGCAAAAAACTTCTTACCAAATAATTCACAACTGGGCACATGAATTTTCTGCAGGAAAATGGATTGCCGTTGGCGGCGGCGGTTACGAGTTAGAAAATGTGGTCCCGAAAATTTGGACTCACCTTGTTGCAATTGTTACGCATCAAGAAAACCTCGTTGAGTTTTCAGATTTGTCAATACCCGGTCCGGTATCTTTCAAAAAGTTTGCGCACGGATGGGATCCAAATGATGAAATTGACCGCGAAATTATGGCTGTGCGAAAAAATATTTTTCCACATTATGGACTAATCGCTGAGCTTTGAGTAGAAAAAGGGAGTGCAAGCACCCGCCAGTTTTGCGCTAAATTGGTGGGGCACTAATGTCCGCCTCTGACTTCCAAACCGTTAGGAGAGATCGTGCCAATCAAGCCTCGTGCATTTGAAAACGATCCTAAGTTTTACACGGTTGCTGAAGTTGCTGCGATTATGCGAGTTTCAAAAATGACTGTCTATCGCCTTGTTCAATCAGGTGAATTGCCAGCAGTTCGTTTTGGTCGTTCTTACAGAGTTCCTGAATCTGCAGTAAACGATTACCTGCGCGATTCATTCATCACAAGCGCTTGATTTCCGCCCTGCTATTGGTAATCCCAAATAAACCTTTAGGCTTGCCCTACTTCATCTGAAAGAGGAAACAAGTGGGTTCAGTCATCAAAAAGCGCCGCAAGCGCATGGCGAAGAAAAAACACCGCAAGAATTTGCGTAAAACACGCGCGCAACGTCGTAAGTAGACTGCGTAAGAATTTTCGTTTTGCTTGGGAGGTGTGATGTCAGAGACTCCCTCCCAAGCAGCACGCAGAGCAGGCAATACGGGTCCTGCGCCAGAATCTGCATCAATCACAGACATCATCAAAGACCGACTTTTTAATACCGGTCAATCAGATCAATTTGGTTTTGATCGTGAACTCAACGATCGAGTTTTTATGGCCGCACTTCGCCCACTTGCAGAAGTCTGGTTTCGAACCCAAGTTCGCGGTATCGAAACTATTCCAAACCAAGGCGCAGCACTAATCGCCGGAAATCACTCTGGCGCAATTGCGCTCGACGCTTTGATGACACAACTCGCTATTTTTGATACTCATCCTTTCAAGCGCCACATTCATATGTTGGCGGCTGACTTAGTTTTTGAAATGCCAATCGTCAAAGACATCGCTCGCAAAGCAGGCCACACAAACGCATCTCGCGACGAAGCTATGCGCTTGCTGCAAACCGGCAAACTTGTTGGTGTTTGGCCAGAAGGTTTTAGCGGTGTTGGAAAAACTTGGATGCGGCGTTACGAACTTCAGCATTTTGGAAAAGGTGGATTTGTTGCAACAGCTAGCGAGGCAAAAGTCCCGCTCATCCCACTTGCAATTGTTGGAGCCGAAGAGGCCTATCCAATGGTGGCGAATGTCGAACCACTTGCAAGACTTTTGAAGTTGCCTTACTTCCCAGTGACGCCAACTTTTCCACTACTAGGTCCGCTTGGCGCAGTGCCACTTCCAAGTAAGTGGATTATTCAATTTGGCAAACCAATCCCTCCAAGTGACTTGCCGTCGCCGTACGACGAAAAGGCTGTCTTAGATTTCGCTCATCATTTCCGAAGCCTGGTGCAAAGCATGGTCGACGAGTTGATCGTCGAACGAGGTAATCCATGGGTGTAAATCGCGTAACGCTGATTGGAAAACCAGGCTGCCATCTTTGCGATGAAATGCGCAAAGTAATTCAGTCTTTGGTTGGCGCAGATTTCACTGAACTATCAATCCTTGACGACCGAGAACTTGAAGCTAAATATCTAGTGGAAATCCCAGTGGTTTTGGTGGATGGTCACGAGGTTGCATTTCATCACGTAACGCAATCACAGCTAAAAAATGCTTTGGCTGTTGAAAAGGCTGCTGCGTTCTTTGACTTGGATAACACGTTAATTCGCGGTTCTTCGTTTTTCTTATTTGGTCGCGGACTAAAAGACTATGGCTATTTCACCACAAAGGACTTCACAAACTTTTTTTGGAAACAACTTAAATTTGTTGTTGTCGGCAAGGAACACATTCGCGATCAAGATCAACTCAAAGACATAGTTATGAAAATTGCGGTTGGGCATAGTTTTTCTGAGCTCGAAGCGCTTGCTGACCGAATAATTGAGGAAAATCTATTACCAAAGATTTATGGGCAAACTTTGGAAATTGCCAAACAACATCTCGCAGAAGGTCGAGAAGTTTGGATTGTTACTGCTTCTCCACAACGACTCGCACAATTGCTTGCGAAAACCCTTGGACTTTCAGACGCGATTGGCTCGAGAGCAGAAGTCGTAGATGACATTTTTACAGGTGAGATTATTGGCAAGCCTGTTCACGGGAGAGTTAAGGCAGACGAAATTCTGGCACTTGCGAAAGAAAAGAATTTCAATCTTGAAAATTGCTACGCGTATTCCGATTCTTGCAATGACATACCAATGCTGGAATTAGTCGGCCATGCATCCGTTGTTAATGGCGATCGCAAACTGCGCGCTTTGGCGAAAAAGCGTGGTTGGAGGACTTACGATTTTCGCAAAATGCGCCATGTCCGCAAGTACGGCGTGCACGCGGTCCTGGCAGGCTTAGTGGGGCTTTTAGCCAAAGCTTTTCGGCGCCGTTAGGCAATTACGATTTCACAATTCGGACATCTGCTCACAGAAAACTCTCAATTTTGGTCAAACGCGGTTTTCACTCTAGATTTCGCCACGCCTGGTCAGCCACACGGTTGACCCCCGACACGGACTTAGGGACGTGGGCCCAGGGGCAAAACACTCGGGCTCAATGCTTTCTAAGTTGGTGAACAACCAACAGAGGTGATTTCGCGCATGAGCGCCACACGCACACCAAACGGAACCGTCACACTAATTGCGGCTGGTCCTGGAGATGCACAACTTCTTTCAGTTCGCGCAGTTCGCGCATTAGGAAATGCAACTTTCGTAGTAGCCGATCACGATGTGGTCGATATTGCACGCAAGTATGTAAATAGCGATATTGAAATTATTTCTGCGGTTGATGGTGAAGGATTGCCACTAGAAAATGCAGCTCGCGCAAAGGCGGTTGTAGAGGCGGCAAAAGCTGGCCATGAAGTCGCTCGAATTCTTTCAGGTGATCCGGTTTTGGATGGAGCATTTGCTCGCGAAGTATCAGCACTAAACAAATCAAAAATTGTTTTCGAATATGTGCCATGTGTTTCAACAATCACCGGTGTGGCAGGTTTTGCTGGAATTGGTTTGACTGCAAACAAGAGCCACGAAGTGCGCATCATTGATGCAAATAATCCAGATGTTAATTGGGCAGATCATGTTGCGAGCCATATAACTTTGACCATCTTGAATGGCGCTGACAAAGCAGTTGAAATTTCAAAAGCGTTAATCAAAGCAGGTCGCGATTCTGCTTCTCCTGCGATGTTGACTCGCGATGGTTCTACAGTTGATCAACGTTCCGTGATTTCTACCTTGGAAGAAATTCCTGCGGCAGTTAAGAATTCGCGCCAGACTGGTGCTGGTCTGATGGTGGTTGGTGAACCAGTTGCAAAACGCAGCACTCTTTCTTGGTTTGAAGCAAAGCCACTTTTCGGTTGGCGCATTTTGATTCCAAAAACAAAAGATGCTTTAAAAGAAGCGATTTTGGAATTGGAAACTCTTGGTGCAACCGTTACCGAAGTTCCAACAGTTTCAGTCGAACAACCACGTACTCCTCAACAAATGGAGCGCGCAATTCATGGTTTGGTTTCTGGACGCTACGAATGGATTATTTTCACCAGCCATAACGCTGTTAAAGCGGTTTGGGAAAAGTGCCAGGAGTTCGGCCTAGATGCCCGTGCATTCGCAGGTCTGAAAATTGCAACAACTGGCGAAGGCACAGCTACTCAACTCGCGAAGTACGGTATTCGTCCAGACATGGCTTTGGCTGAACATCTTTCAACTGCAGACTTGCTTGACGAATTTCCAGAGTTTGATGAAATTCTCGATCCAATTAATCGCGTTTTCTTGCCACGTGCGGATATCGCAACTGAATCTCTCGCTGCTGGTTTGATCGAACTTGGTTGGGAAGTTGACGATGTAACTGCATACCGAACAGTTCGTGCAGCCCCACCAGCAGTAGAAATTCGCGACGCAATTAAGTCTGGTGGATTCGATGCAGTCCTCTTTACTTCATCCTCAACTGTCCGCAATTTGGTCGGAATTGCCGGAAAACCTCACACCGCTACAGTGATTGCTGCAATCGGTCCGCAGACTGCAAAGACTTGCGAAGAACACGGCTTGCGGGTTGATGTTTTGGCGAGTGAACCGCAGGTTGAAGTTCTTGTGAAAGATTTGGCAAACCACGGAGCAAACCTTCGTGAGGCTGCGGTAGAGCAAGGCGAGACCACTTGGCGTCCAAGTCGCCGTCGCACTGCAGTTCGGCGTAAGGTCACCTAGTACCGATTGGAGAAGCTGTGGGTGTGCGCACTGTTGTGCATGTAATGCGTCACGGCGAGGTCTACAACCCAAACAAAATTCTGTACGGTCGAATTCCAGGCTTCAGACTTTCTAAATTGGGCGAAGAAATGGCCGAAGTTGTTGCCGCTTCGCTAGCAAACAATGACATCACTTATGTAGTTGCTTCTCCTTTGGAACGCGCACAACAAACTGCAACCCCAATCGCGAAAATTCACAATCTTCAATTAGCAAGCGATCACAACCTGATTGAAAGCGAAAACGTTTTTGAGGGCCAACGAGTTTCGGTTGGCGATGGGGTTTTGCGAAACCCACGCACTTGGCGCCACCTATGGAATCCATTCCGACCATCTTGGGGTGAGCCGTATGTTCAAGTTGCAGCTCGTATGCGAATTGCAATTGAGGATGCTAGAAAAAATGCTTTAGGTCATGAAGCGGTTTGCGTATCGCATCAACTTCCAATCTGGGTTTCACGACTCGATGCAGAAAAGCGCCCTTTCTTGCACGATCCACGCAGACGGCAATGCAGTCTCGCTTCATTGACTTCATTTGTTTTTGATGACGATAAATTGGTCGCTGTTCAATACAGTGAACCCGCCGCAGAACTTGTTGAGAGATCTTCAAAAGGTGTAGGCGCATGATTCGAAAAGTGATTGTTTTGGCAGTCATTTCGATATTTCTAAGTAGTTGTGCAACATCTTCATCCAAAGATGAAAACTCAATTGGTTATGTTGCACAAGACGGAAGCGCAGTCTTGCGAGATCCTTCAGAGCGTGGAACTCCCATCAAGCTATCTGCAAAACTTTTGGATGGAAATTCTTGGAATATTTCTGACTTTCGCGGACAGGTCTTAATTCTGAATACCTGGGGCCCTTGGTGTGCACCATGTCGCACTGAAGTTCCACAATTTCAAGAATTGCTAAATGCAAAGTCTGCGGATGGCTTGCAAATCTTCGGGTTGGCAACTCGCACGAACAATTCTGCGGTTAAGGCTTTCACCTCTAAACAAGAAATCACATACCCACAAATTGCTGATTTTGATTCGGCAGTGGTTTCCCAAATTCAAGGTGTTCCCTCTGCCACAGTTCCTGGCACGATTTTCATAGACAAAATGGGCAGGGTTGCAGGCTTTGCCCTGGGTGCCGCAGATATCTCTCTTATCCGCAGTCTCACTGAATCTTTATTGGAAGAATAGTCTCGTGTTAATTGCAGATGTAGGTCAGACTGTAATGAGCGGTTCGATGCTGCTGGCCATCCCAATTGCAATTGCTGCAGGATTCTTATCTTTTGCAAGCCCATGTGTTTTGCCTTTAGTGCCAGGCTACTTATCTTTTATATCAGGCTTAACTCATACCGAAATTCAAAACTCTGAAGGTTTGAATCATCAGAAATCTCGATTACTTATTGGTTCGCTGGGATTTGTTGCTGGATTTAGTTTTCTATTCATAACTGCAGGTGCAGCTTTTGGGCAAATTGGTAATTGGCTAAAAGTTCACCAAGATGGTTTAAACATTGCACTAGGCATTGTCGTAATTGTTATGGGTGCGAGTTTCTTAGGTTGGATACCTGCAGCGCAACAAGATTTTAGATTACGCACAAGAATCCAAGATGGAATCTGGTCTGCACCACTTTTGGGGCTGGTCTTTGGATTGGGTTGGGCTCCGTGCATTGGTCCTACTTTGGCAGCGGTCTTAACTCTAAGTTTTGAAGAAGGCCCAATTCGCGGTGCGATTTTGGCATTGTTTTATTGCATTGGATTGGGTCTGCCATTTGTATTGGTAGCAATCGCGTATCGAAAATCTCTAGTGGCAACAAAATTTCTACGCACCCATAGCCGTACCATCACCAAAATTGGCGGCGCATTATTGGTTCTAATCGGCTTTGCATTATTAACTGGCTGGTGGGAGAAGATCACCATTTTCTTGCAACAATGGACTTCCAACTTCGGAGTATTTTTGTGAGTGAAGAATCCACACAAAATATTCGAGATGAAAATTCAATAATTCCACTTTCGCCGATTGGCTGGTTGCGTTGGTTTTGGCGCCAGCTCACAACGATGCGCGTCGCATTGCAACTTCTTTTTCTACTTGCTATTGCTTCCATTCCAGGTTCTGTTTTCCCGCAACGAACCCAGTCGCCCCTAAAAGTAAATCAGTACATCGCACAAAATCCTGAAACTTCGATTTGGCTTGATCGAATCGGAATGTTTGACGTTTATGGGTCTTTTTGGTTCTCTGCAATTTACTTGCTTCTTATGGTTTCACTTATTGGTTGCATCGTGCCAAGAATGCGAATTCACTTCGGCGCGATTTTTGCACCACCACCTGATGCGCCAAAATTCTTGAAGAAATTTGATTATTCACAAAGTTTTGTAGTTACCGATAGCGCCTCTCAAGCTTTCGAGAAACTAGCTGCAGTACAGAAATATTTAATACAAAGGCGCTGGCGAGTAATTGCAAAGGACGGATTCCTAGCCGCCGAAAAAGGATATTTGCGCGAAACTGGAAATCTAATATTTCATCTGGCCATAGTTTTCATTTTGATTGCAGTTGCGACTGGCTCCACTTACGGATATCGCGGTCAAGTGATTTTGCGCGAGGGAAGCAGCTTCTCAAACGCAATAGCACAGTACGACACTTTCACCCCGGGCCGATTATTCAAATCGGAGAATCTTGTTGCATTCAATGTGGGTTTGAAAAAAATGGCTGTCACGTTTGAACAAACTGGTGAACAATCTGCAAAGGCCACAGATTTTGCTGCAACTTTGCAATATCGTGAAACAACAGAACAAGAATTTCAAACCAAAACAATCGGCGTGAATAGTCCACTAGATATCGGAAATGCTTCGATGTTTTTACTAGGTTGGGGTTACGCGCCACACATAATTGTTCGCAATGGCCAAGGCAATGTGGTGTTCGATGACACGGTCGTGTTCCTTCCGCAAGATGCAAACTTCACTTCAACTGGCGTTATAAAGATTCCAGACATGGAGCCACAACTCGGTATTCAAGGAATCTTTGCACCAACTGGAGTTGTCACTTCTGATCTTGGGCCACACTCAATGTATCCAGATTTAGTTAATCCAATGATTTTTGCATCATTTTGGAGTGGAGATTTGGGGCTAGATAATGGAAAGCCACAAAATATTTATGCACTAGATAAAACGAAGTTGGAGCAAGTTGGGCTTCATGACCTCAAGTCAGGTGAGACTTGGAAATTGAAGAATGGGCAAGGCTCAATTGAATTTGTTTCTGTTAAAAAGTTTGCCACTTTCAATATTGCATCCGACCCAGGGCAAAACTGGGCATTGCTCGGAGCCATCCTCGCGATCCTAGGAATTATCGCGAGTCTGTATATCCAACGCCGACGAGTTTGGATTCGCGTGGTTGAAGAGGATGGCAAAACCGAAGTATTTATTGCCGCGATTTCGCGTCATGAAGATGTTGATTTGTCAGGAGTTGTTCAAGAAATTACTACTGAATGTGCAAATAATTTGAATGTGTCAAAATAGCCGCCTACAAAAGGAATTAAATGCAGGTCAATGAAACGTATGCTCAGTTAAGTAATCTTTTTGTTTACGGATCTATGGCTGCATACACATTTGCCATGTTTGCCTTCGCAACTTCGTTTGCGCAAGGTCGAGATAAAGAAACCAATCCAGAGAATGGACGCAAAGCAGGCAATATTGCAATGTCATTAAGTTGGCTTGGAACCATTGTTTTAGGAATTGGGGTTTTACTTCGGGGGCTATCAGCTGCGCGCGTTCCATGGGGCAACATGTATGAATTCAGCATCACCGGAACTTTTGGTGTGATGTTGGTTCTGCTGGTTTATTCATTTAAACGTGATGTGCGCTGGTTTGGATTGTTCATCATTTTGCCAGCGCTTTTGTCGCTTGGTCTTGCCGTAACAGTTCTGTACACAGAATCTGCCCAATTAATTCCGGCACTTAAGTCTTACTGGCTACTGATCCACGTATCAGCAGCGGTTGTTAGTGCAGGAATGTTTGCAATTGGCGGAGTTCTAACAATTTTGCAGCTACTTGTAGACCGTGAAGAACGACGAGTTAATTCTGGTCTTGAACCAACTCGAATGAAGTGGATTACTGAACGCGTTCCAGATTCGAAAAACCTAGATTTGCTTTCATACAAAGTACATGCATTTGTTTTCCCACTCTGGACCTTCACAGTGGTCGCAGGTGCAATATGGGCAAGAAGTGCATGGGGCCGTTATTGGGGATGGGATCCAAAAGAAACTTGGGCCTTCGTCACTTGGGTTGGATATGCAGCTTATTTGCATGCTCGTATCACTATTGGCTGGAAAGGAAACCGAGCCGCGTACATTGCATTGGTTGCTTTCGTAACTTTCATTTTCAATTACTTCATTGTCAATTTTTTCTTCGCTGGCCTACACGTTTATTCGGGTAAATAATGAGATTTCTACTTTACGCTCTACCAATCGCAATGCACATTTTTGTGCTGTTTGAAATTTTGCAAACTAAAGTCGTTGCACTAATGCCAAGGTGGGCATGGTTTTGCATTCAGATAGTTCCGATTTTTGGACCAGTTCTTTGGATTGTTGCAGGACGCAACAATCCAAAATTCAAACGGGATCTTGGACCGGATGACGATCCAGATTTCTTGCGTAAGCTCTAAGCAAATATTTTTTGCGAAACTATTGCAAATGAAGTAACCACAGCCCAAACCATTTGAGCTCGCCCAGTTCCAACAAGTACTGGTATCAATTCTTTTCCGCTTGCCTTATTGATAACCGCACGACCAGGTACGTGAGCAGCAAGTGCAGAAATGGCACCAGTCCCACTCCATATTGGAAGTGTTGAATTATTTAGCGCTAAAAACGCAATGAAAACGTTACTCGCGAATCCAAGCCAAACCAGCGCCACATATAAAAATCGAGTTTTTGAATCGCCAAGGCGAACCGCCAAAGTCTTTTTACCAACTTGCATGTCGCTTGGAATGTCACGCAGATTATTCACAACCAATAATGCGCATGCAAAGGCACCTGCTCCAATTGCATATGCAATTGTTGTAATGGAGATATTTTGGGTTTGGGCGTATGCAGTGCCAATAACTGCCACCAGCCCGAACCAGATAAACACGAACACTTCACCAAAGCCTGCGTATCCATATGGATTCTTGCCACCTGTGTAAAACCATGCAGATAAAACAGCGAGAGCGCCTATTGGAATAAACCACCAGATTTGAGTGATCAAAGTCATCATTAGTCCGGCAAATGCTGCAACTGTGAAAGAAATGATTGCAGCATGTTTTACAGATTTTGCAGTAGCAAGTCCTTGACCAACTAATCGCACTGGCCCAATTCGGGAATTGTCCGTACCGCGAATTCCATCCGAGTAGTCATTCGCATAATTGACACCAACTTGGAGTGCAAGTGCAACGACTAGCGCCATTAATGCGATTGATGCACTGAATCCATCTTCCCAAAATGCAATCGCACTTCCAATTAGAACTGGTGCCATCGCAGCTGGCAACGTGCGCGGCCTTGCACCACTAATCCATTTTGAAATCATAACCTTAAGTCTTTCAGTTGTTTGCTATCGCGAAGCGGTCGGGCTTGCCGTTTTGGAGCATGGGAATTTGAGTTACTAATTTGAAGCGTACCGGCAATGCTTGTTGGAAAATTTCAAAAGAAATTTCATTTAAGTTTTGTATTTCTTTTGTAGTGACAACTAATGGAACCTGTCCATATTGCGGATCATCTTTGCCAACCACGCAAATCTCCTGCTCTGGAAATTTGTTTTGAAGTTGTGATTCAAAATCCTGTAAGTCAACAATTACACCAGCAACTTTTATGACTGAGTCGGACCTACCTTGAATTTGAAGACTGCCGTCAATAATTTCTCCACGGTCTTTTGAATTCCAGACTCTGTTTAAAGCTTCGCCATCACGATAACCCCACGCAAGATTCTCACTGGCTATTTGCACAGTTCCATCGATGATTTTGATTTCATAGCCGTCAAGTGCAATCCCATTAAAAACACATCCTCCAGCAGTTTCAGTTGCTCCGTAAGTTGAAACAAGTTTCACGCCTGCGTCGAGGCATTCCTTTTTCAAACGATCTGACAAACCGCCGCCGCCTACTAAAACAAAATCAAGTTCGGCAAGCTCGGTTAATGCAGATTTATCTAATGCGAGTCGAAAGAGTTGAGTGGGCACAAGTGAAACTGCACTTGCCAAATTTGATTTGAGACTTGCAGTTTTAACTGCTTTTAGAAATGGCACAAAGTTTTCGGATTCAAATTTTAAAGTTCCACCAACGCCATCCCAGATAACTGGTTCAATCCCAGTTAGTGCAGATCGAATTACAGTATTGAGTCCACCCATACTTGTGACAGGTAACGCGGTAAGCCAGATGGCCATTTGCTTCATATAAACCGCAGCACTTTCAGCACTATGCGCCAGCGCGGTAAGCGGAATCTCGACGGCTCGCGGGTTGCTGGTAGTGCCACTTGTGAGCAACACCAAGGCTGGTTCATTGCAAAAAGTGGGTTTGTTTAAGTTCAAAGCTGATAAATCTGAACCAGCAGGCACGATGGCGCAGGATTTTTCGGATTCGAAGAGCTCGTGCACTGCATCAATAGCCTGGAATACCCCATCCAACCCCGGGGCTACTTCAACTAGTGAAAAATGCAAGCCTGCCATCGCTCTCCTTAACGTTTAATCGCTAGCCTATGACAAGCAGAAAGGAAAGTTCGTGGACACCCGTAAGAAATATGAACTCCCACCCGTGGTTGCAGAGGATTCTCCCGCTTTCAAAGACCCAAGTATTTCAAGTATCAAACTCGCATGCGATTGGAAGTCGGCTGGCGAATTCACCGACATCAAATACGAAGTCTCAACAGGTGCGGATACTGGCATTGCGAAGATCACCATCAATCGCCCGGAAAAGCGCAATGCCTTTCGGCCACAAACTGTCGCTGAACTCTTAACAGCTTTTGATATGGCACGCGATGATGCATCAATTGGTGTGGTAATTCTGACCGGCCAAGGGGACTGGGCATTTTGTTCAGGTGGCGATCAAGTTATTCGCGGAGACGACGGATATATCGGTGATGATGCAGTTGCAAAACAGGGCATTGGCCGACTTAATGTTTTAGATTTGCAAATTGCAATTCGTCGTATTCCAAAACCTGTAATCGCAATGATTGCTGGCTACAGCATTGGCGGCGGCCATGTATTGCATGTGGTCTGCGACCTTTCTATTGCAGCCGACAATGCACGCTTTGGCCAAACTGGTCCAAAAGTGGGTTCATTCGACGGTGGATATGGCTCTGGATTATTAGCACGTCATATCGGACAAAAACGTTCGCGTGAAATTTGGTACTTGTGCCGTCAGTATGGCGCGGCCCAAGCGTATGACTGGGGACTAGTGAATGAAGTTGTTCCGGTTTCTGAATTAGAAATCGCTACAGTGCAATATGCCCGCGAAATGCTTGAACTTTCACCACTAGCGCTTCGCATGTTGAAAGCTTCGCACAATGCAGCTGATGATGGACTCGCTGGTGTGCAACAGCTTGCAGGCGATGCAACCCTTCTCTTCTACATGTCTCAAGAAGGGCAAGAAGGTC
>JAHEEQ010000155.1 GCA_024640585.1 Micrococcales bacterium | reverse complement strand
CTTCATTTGGATTAATTTCAACTATTCCATGGCGACCATCGACCATAACTTTGTCGCCGTCTTTTAATGTTTCAGCCGCACTGCATCCAACGACTGCAGGTATGCCAAGACCACGCGCAACAATTGCAGTGTGACTTGTAGGGCCACCTTTAGCAACCACAAGGGCCATTGCATATCGCAAATCCAACGCAGCTGTGTCGGCTGGAGTTAGATCTTCTGCAACGATGATTGATGGCTTATCCAAAACAATTGCTTCTGCGACTTCACCGCTTAGGACTGCAATAGTGCGGTTTGCAATTTCATCTAGATCGTGAACACGTTCAGCGAAATATCCACCAAGACTTTCAAGTGCAGTGCGGAATCCTGAGAATGCATCGTGAATTGCAGGGCGAACATCTGGATACTTGATATCTTCTGGAAGGCGCGAAGCTAATGCTTCTTCAAGTGCAGGGTCTTGCGCAATCATCGCCTGAGCTTGCAAAACTTCTTTTGCAACTTCAATCTCTGCGGCTTGGGCGCGACGTTCGAGATCTGCTGCCACTGCTGACAACGCTGCAATTACTTCACGTGGTGTTGCAGCCACATCGTGATCAATTACTTGATGTGAGATTGTGAAAACTTCACCGAGGACTACTCCTGGTGATACGCCGATGCCGGTGAGAGTGCTCATGCTGATGGATTTTCCTCGTCGTGATTTGTTTCAAGAATTTCTACAAGACTTGCTAAAACTTCGTTTGCGTTGTCGCTTTCTGCAACAACTATTTCAACATCTTCGTTGTGCTTAATACCAAGCGCTAGCACCATCAACATTGATGCGGCATTTACTGCTTTGTCGCCGGGGCGACCAATTGTTACTGCTACTCCACTCGCTCCTGCAGCTTTAACAAGTAAAGAAGCTGGGCGTGCATGAAGTCCAACACTGCTTGCAATTGTGACAATTTGTGATGGCATTTAGTTTCACTTTCAGTTGAGCGGCGAAGTGTATTCGCACTTAATAAGGGTGTGGGTGGATGACCAAAGGCCATCCACCCACATTTGCACTTATGTGCAGGTTGTTATTTAGGCGTCTGCCTTTGCAGTGCTCTTCAATGCAACAACTGCGAATGCAGTAACAACTGCACCAGCAACTAGAGCAACGACGAAGCCCAATGGGTTACCAATCAATGGCAACACTGCGATACCACCGTGAGGTGCGTTCAATGTTGAACCAATTCCACCAATAACTGCACCAGCAACAGCAGAACCTGCCATCAATGATGGGATAACGCGGATTGGATCTGCAGCAGCAAATGGGATTGCACCTTCAGTGATGAAGGTCAAACCAAGAACCCAAGCAGCCTTACCGTTTTCCAATTCAGATTCGGTGAATAGCTTTGGACGTAGAACAGTTGCCAATGCCATACCTAGTGGAGGTGTCATACCTGCAGCCATAACAGCAGCCATAACAGTGGTTCCACCTGTAGCTGCGCCAGCAGCTGACAAGCTAGCAACACCAAATGTGTAAGCAACCTTGTTGATTGGTCCACCCATGTCAAATGCCATCATCAAACCGATGATTACACCTAGAACGATAAGTGATCCGCCACCAGTTGCAAGACCGTTCAACCAGTCTGTTGCACCTGTGTTTAGTGGAGTTGCGATGTTCTTAACAACAAAGTACATCACTGTAAGTGTTGCAATTGTTGATAGAAGTGGGTTGACCACGATTGGCATCAATGGACGAACAGCACTTGGAACATTCCAACCTGAAATGTTGCGTGCAACTAGACCTGCAACCAAACCGCCGATTAGAGCGCCAAGGAAGCCTGAACCAATTCCACCTGCAACAGCACCTGCTGAGAAACCTGGTACTAGACCTGGACGATCAGCAACACCGTAAGCGATGAAGCCTGCTAGAGCTGGAAGCAAGAAGCCCCAAGGAGCCATTGCTAAGCCGAAGAAGAATGCACCAATACGTACATTCATATCAAGTGCAACGCCTGCAGCGTCAATACCATCAACTGCGCTCTGTACACCAAGGCCTGTGAATCCTGGTGGGTCACCAGAAATCATGAAACCAATAGCAATCAAAATACCGCCGGCTGTTACGAACGGGATCATGTATGAAACACCCGTCATAAGCCATTGGCGAACGTTAGAACCAGCACTCACTGCTGTTCCTCTCTTTCCCTTTTCACTTTCAGTTTCCTGAAAGTGGCTTGCTGCCAGATCTTTTGATCTGACTTCCTAGTCGGTTGACTAGAAATCTATTTTTAGTTGCCGGCAAGTAGTGCTGCGGCTTGTTCAATCAATTCCGCTGCATTCTTGATTGCATTTTTCGGAATTGTTTTAACAGTTGGAAGATGCGCGTAACGATCAGCATCTCTGATTCCGACGTCATTTGCAAAGATGCAAACATCGGCTGCTGCAATGATGTCAGCAGGAATTGGCTTTAGACCGCCAGCACCTTGAGTTTCAACCCAAATTTCATGACCAGCAGCTTTTGCTGCACGTTCAAGTGCTTCAGCGGCCATATAGGTGTGTGCAATTCCTGTTGCGCAGGATGTCACTGCAACTATTTTCATTAGTTTTCTCCATTTCCTAAAACGGCAACCAATTCTTCAGCGGAAGCTGAAGTTCTTAAGGCTGCAGTGAATTCTGGGTCCATCAATCGACGGGCAAGTCCCGAAAGAATTGTGATGTGTTCATCGCCACCACCTTCTGGGACAAGAATCATAAAAATCACATCTGCACCAGGTTCTTCTGGATCGAAAACAATTCCAGACGAACTACGTCCAACCAAAACTGTTGCATCACTTATGCCAGCACTTCTTGCGTGCGGAATTGCGACTCCATCAAATTGCGGTGTACCCATTTCATCGCGGGCTAAAACATCGGCAACAATTTGTTCTGCATCGGTTCCGCGACCACCTGCGATTGCAAGATCTGCAAGTTCGCGAATTGCAGCAACTTTGTCATTTGCTTTCAAATCTAGATTAATTAGGTTTGCAGCGAATACAGACATTTATGCAGCCTCCGATAATTCTCGTTTTACATCAACATCGTGATGTACCAATACTTCAATTTCAGCCGCTTGAGCAGGCGTTGGGATGGCTGTTCCAGGAAGTGCAACAGATGCAGCCGACCATTGCACTGCACCTTCAAGCGCATGTTCGTTCGCGCCGCCTGCCAAAAATGTCGCAAGCAAAATGTCGCCAGCGCCAACTGGAGTTCCATGAATCTGAGTTTTTGCTTCAACGTGAACAACTTTGTCGTTTGTCACGTAGATAGCACCATCTTTTCCGAGACTGCAAAGCACTGAACCAACTCCGCGTTTCATTACTTCACGAGCTGCAACGATTGCGTCATCGATTGTATGAAGTTCGCGACCAACAAGGCCACTCAATTCAAACTGATTCGGTTTAATCAAATCTGGACCATTTTCAGTAATCGCTTTTGCAAGAGCAGTTCCACTCGCATCCAAAACAACACGTGCCCCAAGTTTCTTTGCATGTTGGCAAAGCTCACGGTAGGTGTCATCTGGTGCGCCAGGATTTAACCGACCAGCAAACACAACTGTGTTTCCATTTAGTGGAAGCGAATCAAGAGCTTTCAAAAGGCGATCGTGAATTTCAGGTGTCATTACAACACCAGGTTCATTGATTTTTGTAACGTTTCCATCGGCTTCAACTAAAGTCAAGTTGCTACGGGTTACACCTTCAGCCATCACAAATGTGTGTGGAATACCCTGCTCTTTTAGTTGTTCGCTAAACCATTCATTTCCAAGGCTTGCACCAATCATCAGTGCATGCGTTTCAACTCCGTATGCAGCTAATGCACGTGAAACGTTTACACCTTTACCGGCAGCATCTAGGCGAACAAGTTGGGCGCGAATTACGCCACCAGGTTTGAAGTCATCAATAGACAATGTGCGGTCGATGCTTGGGTTTGTTGTAACTGTAATAATCATGCTCGCACCACCATTGGGCCGATTGCTTCAATTTCATCAGCCACTTCATCATCGACAGCTACGTCAGTGATTACGACATCAACTTCTTCAAGTTTTCCAAAGTTTGCAAAATGGTCATCACCAAATTTTGAATTGTCTGCAAGTACAACTCTGCGACGAGCTGACATCAACATTGCATTCTTGATGTTTGCTTCATTGCGATCCGGAGTTGTTAATCCTCGCGCTGCTGAAATTCCGTTGGTTCCAACTATTGCAACATCTGCATACAAGCCTTTGAGACTTTCAAGTGCCCATTCATCAACACATGCAAGCGTGCGTGAACGAACCCGGCCACCCAACATCAATACATTGATTTCTTCACGGTGCGCAAGTGCTGCAGCATGTAAAACTGAGTTTGTTACAACTGTTAGATCCACACCTTCTGGAATTAAATCCAAAAGCGCTCCCGTTGTGGTGCCAGCATCAATAATGATTGCACCTTCTTTTGGGATTTCGCTGACTGCGGCGCGGGCAATCCGTGCTTTTTCGTCTGTCAATGTTTCTTGACGCAAATCAACTGAAGGCTCAAAACCAATACGTCCAGCTGGAATTGCACCACCATGAACTCGGCGAATCTGTCCCTGCCGTTCTAAAACTGAGAGGTCGCGGCGAATTGTTTCTGGAGCTACAGCTAATCCTTCGGAAAGATCCAAAACAGATGCGCGACCGTCGCGAGAAACCGCTTCAAGTATTGCGCGGTGTCTTTCAGGTGCGTACACGTTGAGTAATCCCTTTCAACAGATTCGGGCAAGCGTAAAACCCAATAACGGGATTCTTTACCCCAAAACACAACATTTCAAGACCGATTATGCCCGTTTTTATAACAATCGGATAAATACGGGCAGAGCGTGACCGCTTGGCTACTTTGCGTAACTTTCTATGCCCAGTTGTGCGTTTGAATGAACAGATTTGCAGAGCGAAGCTCCGGACTCAAGAATCGGTCTGGTCCTACCCCTGGCACAACCTTGCGAAGGTCGCTTACAACTTTGCCAGTTCGAACAGCTGGTGAGTGTGGACTTCTCAATTCGATAGCCCTAGCCGCAGCGACTAGTTCGATAGCAAGTACTTGGCGGGTGTTATCCACACATCGCAAAAGTTTGCGGGCTGCATGCCAACCCATTGATACGTGATCTTCTTGCATTGCAGAACTTGGAATTGAGTCCACACTTGCCGGCACCGCAAGCCGCTTGTTGTCAGATACCAGTCCGGCTTGGGTGTATTGCGCAATCATCAGACCAGAATCCACGCCAGCATCTTCTGCCAAAAATGGTGGCAAACCATGCGAACGGTTTTTATCTAGCATTCGATCTGTTCGGCGTTCGGACATTGAACTTAAATCCGCTAAGGCGATTGCAAGAAAATCTAAAACGTATGCAACAGGTGCGCCGTGGAAATTTCCGTTGCTTGAAAGTGAACCATCTTCTAATACAACTGGGTTGTCGATAGCTGCAGCAAGTTCCCGCTTTGCAACTTCTGTTGCGTAAGAAATTGTGTCGCGAACCGCTCCCGCTACTTGTGGCGCACAACGAAGTGAATATGCATCTTGAACTCGGTCGTCATTCTCTTTGTGCGATGCAACAATTCCTGAACCTTTCAATGCTGCATAAATTCTTGCTGCCGAAAGCGTCTGACCTGGATGTGCGCGAAGTGGCTCATGTAGTTCCGGTCTAAACACGGCATCAGTTCCAAGCAAACCCTCGATACTCATTGCGGTGATGATGTCACTCGCATCTAGAAGTTGATTTGCATCGTGTAGAGCCAAGATCAGCATGCCAAGCATGCCGTCTGTTCCGTTGATTAAAGCAAGGCCTTCTTTTTCTTGTAATTCAACCGCTTGTATTCCTGCATCCTTGAACAGCTGTGGCACAGGTTTTTCATTTCCACTCAAATCAACCGCTTCACCTTCGCCCATCAGTACAAGCGCACAATGTGAAAGTGGAGCGAGGTCGCCGCTACATCCAAGTGATCCAAATTCTCGAACGACTGGCGTAATTCCAGCGTTCAAAATTGCAGCCATAGTTTGCGCAACTATCGGGCGAATGCCTGTACGGCCACTTGCCAAAGTCTTGAGTCGCAAAAACATCAAAGCACGCACTGCTGCTCGCTCAACTGGATTACCGGTTCCAGCAGCATGCGAACGAATAAGCGAACGCTGAAGTTGTTTGCGATCTGCTGGTGAAATGTGACGATTCGCAAGCGCGCCAAAACCTGTTGAAACTCCGTATACAGGCAAATCTGATTGTGCCATCGCTTCAATGTGAGCGCGTGATTTTTCCATTGCAGAGATGGCTTCTGCCGAAATTTCAATCTTGGCGTCGTGTCTTGCAACTGCTACAACATCTTCAAATGTGACGTTGCTTGAATTAAGAACTACAGTTTTCATTTTCCACCTTTTGCGTATACAACTTCACCATTTACATAAGTCATATTTACTAGATTCACACCTGGTCGATATGCAAGATGCACATACGAAGGTGCATCGAGAATTGCCAAGTCTGCAGGAGCACCAATTTGCAAACTTCCTCGCAAAGTATCTCCAAGTGCAAGAGCTCCGCCTTTTGTGGCAGACCACAAAGCTTCTTCGATACTGAAATTCATTTCACGAACGGCAACTGCAATGCAAAATGGCATAGATGTTGTGTAGCTGCTTCCTGGGTTGCAATTTGATGCTATCGCAACCGTCACATTGTTATTTATTAAACGCTTTGCATCTGGATACGGGCTATTGGTCGAAAACTCAGTAGCTGGCAACAGAGTTGCAATGATGTCGTAATTTGCTAAATTAGCAATGTCTTCATCGTTGAAATAAGTAACATGGTCTGCGGTAATTGCATTGACTTCACGCGCAACATTAATGCTTTCAGATCGCCCTAACTGGTTGGCGTGAATTTTTATTTGAAAACCCATGTCTTTCGCAGTTTTAAGAATTCGGTGAGATTCTTCAACAGAGAACGCACCAGTCTCACAAAATACATCAACAAACTTTGCAATTCCTTTGGCTGCTGGCAACATTTCATTGATAATCAAATCTACATATTCAGTTCGGCCGGTTTCGTATTCCTTAGGCACAACATGAGCCGCCATCAAAGTTACATCACTCGTAAATTCACGGGCAATTTTTAAAGAACGAATTTCATCTTTCAGCGTTAATCCGTACCCGGATTTGATTTCGAAGTGTGTGGTGCCGCTGGCATACATTTCACCGACTAAACGTTCGGTATTTGCTCGCAACTCTTCGTCACTTGCTGCCCTGGTTTTTTCGACCGTGAAATTAATTCCGCCAGCGGAGTAACTCTCACCTGACATTCGTGCCGCAAACTCTCTGCTTCGATCGCCTCCGAAAATCAAATGCGTATGGCTATCAACAAAGCCTGGAATCACAACCTTGTTTGTACAATCTATTACCGAATCGGCAGAAGGTGCATCTGAAGTGCCACCTACCCACTTAACAACTCCACCTTCAAACAACAGTGACGCATCTTCCAGTACATCTATTTCGTATAGCGAACCAGAAGAATTCGTAATAATTTGTTTTGCGTTTTTAAGTAGAGTTGAAGACACAATTAGTCCATCATTGGGATGTTGACATTTTTGTCATGCGCAACTTCCACCGCATGTTCATATCCTGCATCGACATGGCGAATCACACCCATTCCTGGGTCATTGGTTAAAACTCTTTCGAGTTTTTGCGCAGCCAAATCCGTACCATCAGCAACACTTACTTGACCTGCATGGATTGAACGACCAATACCAACACCGCCGCCATGGTGGATTGATACCCAGGAAGCACCTGATGCAATATTGACCATCGCATTTAGCAATGGCCAGTCGGCAATTGCATCTGAGCCATCGAGCATCGCTTCTGATTCTCGATACGGTGAGGCGACCGAACCGCAATCTAGATGATCTCGACCAATGACAATCGGAGCGGAGACTTCACCCTTCTTGACAAGATCATTAAACATCGCGCCGGCTTTGTCTCGTTCACCATATCCGAGCCAGCAAATACGCGCTGGCAAACCTTGGAACTCCACACGTTCTTGCGCGAGATTTATCCATCGACGCAAATGATCATTCTCAGGGAATAGTTTCAATATTTCCTGGTCTGTCCGGTGAATATCTTTTGCATCACCAGATAAAGCCACCCAGCGAAATGGTCCTTTACCTTCACAAAAAAGCGGGCGGATGTAGGCCGGAATAAAACCTGGGAAATCAAAGGCTCGGTCGTAACCACCTTTGCGAGCTTCATCACGAATTGAATTTCCATAATCGAAAACAACTGCGCCTTTGTCCATAAACCCAACCATGGCTTCTACGTGACGCGCCATTGCAAATTGCGAACGCTTTGTGAAGTCAACTGGATTTGCGCGGCCTTCTTCCCGCATACTTTCGAATTCAGTGTCTATCGGGCAATAGAAAAGTGGATCGTGAGCAGAAGTTTGATCAGTGACAATGTCAACTGGTACATCTCGCTTCAATAATTCTGGAAGCACAACTGCAGCGTTCGCAACTAGACCAATCGAAATAGCACGTTTTTCTTTCTTTGCTTTAACTGCGCGATCGATTGCATCATCAAGGTTGTCGGCAATTTCATCGAGGTATCGAGTTTCAAGGCGACGACGTAAACGGGTTTCGTCTACGTCAATCATCAGACAAGTTCCTTCATTCATTGTGACGGCCAGTGGTTGAGCTCCACCCATGCCACCGCAACCTGCAGTCACAGTAAGTGTTCCGGCTAACGAGCCATTGAAACTTTGCTGAGCAACTGCAGCAAATGTTTCATAAGTACCTTGCAAGATTCCTTGGGTGCCGATGTAAATCCATGAACCTGCAGTCATCTGCCCATACATCGTCAAGCCAAGTTCTTCGAGCCGACGGAATTCACTCCAGTTCGCCCAGTCGCCAACCAGATTTGAATTTGCTAACAAGACGCGTGGCGCCCATTCATGAGTGCGCAATACACCTACTGGCTTTCCTGACTGAACCAAAAGTGTTTCGTCATTTTCCAAAGTTGTTAACGTACGAATGATTGCATCAAGACTTTGCCAATTACGGGCAGCTTTTCCGGTTCCACCATAAACAACAAGCTCTTCAGGGTGTTCTGCGACCGCTGGGTCAAGGTTGTTGTGCAACATTCGAATCGCAGCTTCTTGGCCCCAACCCTTAGCACTCAAAGAAGAACCGCGAGCAGCGGTTAGGACACGTGGACCGGTTGGGAGATGCAGTGAATTCATGAGCGAAGTGCATCTGTTTATGAGTAAAAGGTCAAGCATTTGAGAGTATCGACTGCGTTTCAATTGTGGTTTATTCTTAACCAAATGAGCCTGCCTGATGACCTTAACTGGCCAAGAGCTGGGCATTGGCTCGAATCAGGTGCTACAAATCCAAATTTGGAAGTAGTTGGCGTACTAGCGCACAAGACATCAATTAGCCCGACTAACGCACACCTCACTCCAGTTGCGGTTCGCGAAGCACTACTTCGCTACTCAACTTACAACTTGAGCCTCGACGTAGATGTGCAGGATTTGAAAGTAAAAGATCTTGGGAATATTCCAGATGTTGATTTTGCAGAAGGCGAAGCCCACGTCCACGAATTCATTCAGAATCACCACGACAAAGATGCGTTACTAATTGCAATTGGTGGTGACAACTCAATCACCTACTCAGTTATGCAAGCAATAAATAACAACGATTTAAGTAATGCAGGACTCATCACTTTTGATGCGCACTTCGATCTGCGCGATGGAATTAGCAATGGATCACCTGTACGACGTTTAATTGACACAGGTTTAAATCCAAAACGAGTAGTCCAAATTGGAATTGCTGATTTTGCAAATTCTCAAAACTATGCAAAACGTGCAAAAGAGCTTGGCATCACGGTTATTCCACGTAGCGAGATTCATAAATCAACTATCAACGAAATTATTGCGAATGCGGTTTCGATTGCAGGCGAAAATATTTACGTTGACATCGATGTGGATGTTTGCGACCGTGCAGTTGCACCTGCTTGCCCTGCAAGTGTTCCTGGTGGAATCACTGCAAATCAATTGCGCCTTATTGCTCGCGAGGTTGGAAAGTACCAACAAGTTAAAGCCATTGACTTCACCGAAGTTGATTCCAGTAAAGACTCTGTAGACCAACGAACCACGCGCCTTGTTGCACTCTGCCTACTAGAAATTGCCGCTGGCAGGTTGAGGCAATACAACGCCTAGGCTTGCACTATTCGGCTCTGTAGCTCAGGGGATAGAGCAGCG
>JAHEEQ010000146.1 GCA_024640585.1 Micrococcales bacterium | reverse complement strand
TTGAACAAATCTTCAGGGTAACGAATTTGCGAAAGCAATGTGTCGCTCATCTTTGATTTATCTTCAATCAGTCCTGGGAACACTGCGCTCCAGGCCTTCAAGATTGGGTCTTTTTCATCCCAGGCATATAGCGTGACAGTTCCGTCGTATGCATCTACAACAGCTTTTACAGAGTTGCGGATGTAGTTGATGGTGCCACCGCTTGTGCGCTGTTGGAATGAATCTGAGGTTGCATCAGCGAGTGATGTGGTCTGGCTGTAAGGGAAGTTGCCTGTGGTGGTGTAACCATCAAGAATCCAAACTATGCGTCCTTCAACTACGGCAGCGTAAGGATCGCCATCAAGAGTGAGCCATGGTGCAATTGCTTTCACACGTTCAACAGGTGTGCGGTTGTATAGCACGCGTGAGTTGTCAGTGATTTGTTCTGAAAGCAGGAAGTTAGGTTCACCAAAACGAGCAGCGAACAAAAGCTTGTTCAGAGTGCCACCGATTGAGACACCGCCTTTGCCTGTGTATGTGGTGGTTTGTTGGCCAGATGGTTTTGTGTCATCTGGGTAATCAAGTTCAATGTTTTTACTTCCGCCAACAATCGAGTATTGAGTTGATTGTTCTCCGAAATAAATTCGTGGCTCTGTGACATTTAACAATCCTGATGGTGGGACATCTGATTCAAAAAACGAAGGTTGCCCGTCAACTGTTGAAGTGTTGTCGTAAGCCGCAGCCAAGCCAATACCGTGGGTGTAAATCAAGTGATTAGTGAGCCAGTTCTGCTGTGATTCTGGAATGCCATCGAGATTCACTTCGCGAACCGCAAGTAGGGCTCCGCGAGTTTCGCCGCCAATTTCATAGCGAGCAACATCAAGAGTTTCGGCAAATGAGTAGAAGCCTTTTAGTTGTTGAAGTTGTTCGAAGGTGCTTGAAACTACATACGGATCTAGCAAGCGAATGTTGCTAAGGGTGGCTGAGTCCTTTGCCAAGATAGTTGAGTCAACAGTTTCTGTAGCGTCATAGCTTTGGTAGTTAACATCTTTTAGTCCATACGCGTCGCGCGTTGCTGCAATGTTTCGCTCGATATAAGGAGCTTCCTTTGATTGCTCATCAGGCTTAACCTGAACTTGTTGAACGAAAGCTGGCCAGACTCCGCCGATGAGAATTGAAGAAATAATTAGCAGCGCACTGCCAAGAAGTGGCAATGCCCAGTTCTTCATAAATACATTTGCAAAAAATAGGAAGGCGACCACGAGCGCGATACCAGCCAAAATATTGAGCGCAGGTAGTTTTACAGAAGCGTCTACAAACTTCATACCCGTGATCAGATCATTTGTGGAAAGCACTAATTCAAAACGATCTAGGTAGTAACTCCAAGCAAAGATTGCAAGATAAAGGCCAGTAATTACTGCAAGTTGGCGCCGAGCATCATCGCTGAAGTTCATGCGGACACGGGTATTTTCCTGGCCAACAACGCGAATATGCCCCTGCAAGTAGTGCAAAACAATTGCAAGCAGGCCGCACAAAACAATAACTGTTGAAAGCAGCCCATTTAGTGAGCGTAAGAATGGAAGTTCGAAAACGAAGAAGGAAATGTCTTTGCCAAAAGTTACATCGACTTCGCCGAATGGAGTTGAGTTTCGGTATAACAGCCATTGCTCTGTAAGCCCTGCAAAAGCGGAGCCAGTAATAAGGCCGATAACCGCCGGAATTGCAAGTGTGCCGAATTTGCTAATTTTGCCGAGAATTTCATTTATATTCTGTGCGTTCGGAACAGTATTTGAGATGTTGAACGCTGGACGATTTCGAAGAGCGTAAGTGATTGTGATGTAGGCAGAAACCAAACCAATTAACGCACCGAATAAGAACAGTTGAATTTTGGTGATTAGCAAGGTATCAAAAACTTGAGTTGCATTTACTGACTCAAACCACATGCGATCGGTTAGGAACTGAGCTACAGCTAAGAAAATCATGGCGAGTACGCCGAGGGTGACTAATGTGAAAATTAGGCTGCGGGATTTCTTCGCATTCGGGTTTGAAACATTAAATAAATCGTTACTCATAGGTTCACCGTATCAAGGATTCGTTTTTAGTGGTCTTCGGCAGGGTTATGCCAAATTTGTGGGTTGTCGCAGGAAGGTAAATTCATTTTGACATACATACTTAATGCCGAAATTGCCCCATTTATATTTTCAACTGGGACGATTTTCATTTTGCCAGCATAATCATCTGGAACATCTTGGCAGTTGTCGACCGGAATCAACATAATTGTTGCACCAGCATCTTGTGCGCCACGAATTTTTTGTGGTAATCCACCAATAGGACCAACTTCTCCTACCGAATTGATTTCGCCGGTCACTGCAATTGTGCGACCACGCATGTAATCCGCTTTGGTTAGTTTTTCAATAATGCTTAATGTGAAATTGAGGCCTGCGCTTGGTCCACCGACATCTTTCAAGTGCACTTGAATATCCATCGGAGCTTCGATGTCTGAATAAACATTGATTCCTATGACGGCTCTACCCTTTCCATCATCAATAGTTTCGATCTGGAAAGTTTTTTCGATTCCACTACGCAAAACAGTCACATTGATTTTTGTGCCAGGCTCCACGTTGTCCATCGATGATTTAATTTGGTCGAAGTTCTCTACATCAACTTCGTTAAATTTCGTTATTACGTCGCCATCTTCCAAAATTCCAAATGCAGGTTTGTTTTTTGAAACTCCTCCAACAATAAGTGTTGTCGTTGTGGGGATATTGAGATATTTCATCGCAGCTGCAATCGCATTTGATTCGGAGCCGGCGAACATTTGCTGACCCTCGTTCACAATGTCTTCAGTTGAAGTAACTTCTGGATACAAGAAACTGGCCGGCAAGATGTGAACCGAATCGTCGATCAATGTGCGCAATGCGTCAATCCAAGTTAGACGTCCATACGGACCGCCCCAGGAAGCAACGGTTAGCACCATCAATTTGCCATTGGTTTTGTAAGTTGGATGTTCAGGTGTGTCTTGCACACTTAACAATTCAGTTGTACCGATTTTGCCTAGTGAATTAAAAGTCCGTCCTGCTTCTTCGCGTACATACGGAAACGGCAATAGCGCGGTCAACAAAAGTAGGACGAGTGCGAGTGCACAAGTTGCTACATAAAGACGAGAAGACTTGCTAAGAAATCGCAAAGTTAGTCCTCGTCCGAATTCAACAAGCTACGAAATTCGCGCAAGCTATGGACGCCAGCTTCAATGTTGGCGTTTGGATCAGCATTGAGTTTGCGGCGCAAGAGGAAATAGCCAACCACGGTTGCGGTGAGTGGCAGAACTAGCCACATCAAGGTCCCGAGAATTGTGAGCATTTTTACCCCTTTATTTTGAGCAAGGATACCCCCGAAATCGTCCCTTGGCATTTGCATTGGCGTGAGTACTCAGAACATGCAAAGATTTGCAGGCGATGAATCAGATTCCTTTTGGCTTTACCCCTGGCGATGGTCAGAACTTTGACCTCAATTCGCTTGGTGCCATGTTGCAGCAAATCGGCGCGATGATGCAAAACGCGACAGGTGAAACTGAAGAAAATATTTCTTGGAAAACTATCCACGATTCTGCACGAAATGCGATTTCCCAAAAAGGTGATCCCTCAATAACTGAAAACCAAAAGAATTCTGTGCGAGACGCAGTTGCACTTGCCCAAGTCTGGCTCGATGAAGCAACCGCATTTCCAGCTTCTAATTTGAATTACGGCGCGTGGAGCAAAAGCGAATGGCTTGAAAATACTTTGCCGGCTTGGCGACCACTGATCGAACCAGTTGCAAAAGGTTTGGCAGAAACAATGTCTGCAATGTCGACAGACATGCAAGGCCTTGTTGGAACAAGTGAAGTTCCTGCGGAAATGCAAAACATGTTGCAGCCGATGCTCGACATGGCAAAGAAAATGGCTGCTGTTTCTACTGGCATGCAAATTGGCCAAGGCCTTGCAGAGCTTTCAACTGAGATGTTGGGCGCGAGCGACATATCGCTTCCGCTCGCACCAAGTAACACTCCAAGTTTGATGCCTAACTACATCACCCAATTTGCAAAAGATTACGAACTTCCGGTTTCAGAAGTGATGATGATGTGTGCAGTGCGCGAGGCGGCACTTTGTCGTTTGTATTCAGCGCAAGAATGGGTGGGCAAGGAACTTGTCGACACAATCGCTCGATATGCCGCTGGAATTAGCATTGATAAAGAGCGGATTCGCGAAGTCATGCAAAGTGTCGATCCGAGTAACCCTGAATCTATGCAAGAACTTATGGCAACTGGAGTTTTTGAACCAGCCACGACAGACGCTCAACAAAAAGCATTAAACCATCTTGAATTTATTTTGGCGCTCATCGAAGGTTGGGTGAGCTTCACTGCAGAACTTGTGATTGCAAACCGACTTGAGAATGCCGGGCGACTAATCGAGACAATGAATCGTCGTCGCGCAAGTGGCGGACCTGCTGAAAAGACTTTTTCGAATTTGGTCGGTTTGGAGTTGCGTCCGCGCTTGATTCGCGATGCCACAACTTTTTGGAAATATATTCATGCAAACCGAATTGAGATTAATTCTGTTTGGACGCATTTGGATTTCTTGCCAGATCGAGATGATTTGATTAATCCAGCTCTATATGTTGAAAAAAGAACTACTGAATAAAGACTAAAGGGCCAGACCCATTCGGATCTGACCCTTTAGGACGCTTGCATTAAGCCTTTGGTAGAAACTTGAAGACCTTGGTGCCACACACTGGGCATAGACCGCGACCTTGACGACGACCCTTTTCATTTACTTCTACATCGAGAGTAATAACTGGGGTGTCTTTCTTGCACTTCATGCAGCGAGCAGTAGTTTGAACGGTTTCAGCCACTGTTCCTCCAATTTCAATTGGCAGACCACCGCATGGGTAGCGCCTGCTTCAGGATTTCTGAGCAGGCTCAAACTAGCCCGAAACCGGCACTAATTGCACTACCGCCACACAGAAGATGTCCTAAATGTCCGATTAAATTTCCTTTTTTGAGCAAATATTGAACCTACCGAGCGGATTTTGAGAAGTTTGGTGTGCAATCTGACCTGCATGAGCATGACTTCCCTATCTTCGCTTGAACGCCTGAAATTCGATCCGGCCTGCCCAAGAGCATGGAAAAGCACTGGCGAGCTCGTGATTGGCTTTACAGATTCTGCAAATTCGAAACCGATATTGATATCAACTAATCAGCGCGAGATCTCAACCTGGATTGGTTTGCTAGATGGCAGTCGAAATCTCGACGACTTACTTCTAACTGGCAGCGCGATGGGTCTATCTCACTCACAGCTACGTGAATTGATTGCGCAGTTGATCTCTATTGGCCATGTGTACTCGGTTGAAAATGTTCCGTTGAGCGGCAACTCTCCTCACCTCGCGACAAATCTGCGATGTGATGCGCGACTCATTGGCGTGACAGCCCAAAATTTAATTACAAAACGTCAATCACTAACTGTTTTAGTCGAAGGCTCTGGTCAAGCTGCTTTTGGATTGGTCAATGCCCTGTCCGAAGTGCAAGTCAATGTCGGTTGGCGGCCAATGAATACCTCGCGAATCCGTGCAGAGGAAATTCCACGAGATTTAGTCACCAACGATTACGTGAATCAAAAATGGTCACAGTGTGCAAAACCGGTCAATTCCCCACGGTTAGTTTTTTCTTTGAACGAAAGTCATGATTTTGTTGAGTTGGAAAATTCTTATGCGAATGCAATCGTGATTCCAGTGACAGTGCACAGCCGGCGAGTGGCAATCGGACCGATTTTGGGTGCCATCAATTCAACCTGTGCAAGTTGCTTACATGACCTGCGAAAGCAAAATGATTCAGATTGGGCATTGCTGACAGTTCAGGCATTGCATCAAAAACGAGCGTTGCCAATTTTGAGTGAGAGATGGCTAACAAGTCTGTTGTCACTTTGCGTGAATATTGCTGTGGAATTTGCAGACACAAATCAAGTGTTGGACCTAACGCAGAGCAGTTTGGAATTAGCCCCACCAAATCCAATTTGGCAGATTCGTAAATGGAAAGGCTCAAATCAAAAAGATTGCGATCACTCCAAATCGTTTCAAAATGCGTAATAACTAAATTGACAACAAACTTACCCAGTGTCTGACATCCTAGAAACAGTTGTATCAAGAAGCTTTAAATTAGCTACTCTGCCATTGGGTATTGCGACTCGAGCAACTACATCAATTGGGAAAAGAATCATTGGTGCAAATCCCGAGTTAATCACGGCTGAATTGCAAGCCAAAACTGCTGAGCAAATTTTTCAAACGCTTGGCGAACTAAAAGGTGGAGCAATGAAAATGGGTCAGGCATTATCCATTTTTGAATCTGTATTGCCAGAAGAATTTGCCGAGCCATATCGAAACTCTTTGACAAGATTGCAAGACTCTGCTCCACCAATGCCAACATCAACAGTTGAATCTGTCTTGGTTAAGAATCTAGGAAAGGATTGGGGCCGGCAATTCATAAGTTTTGATTTCACTCCAACTGCGGCCGCTTCCATTGGTCAGGTGCATAAGGCCGTTTGGCATGATGGACGAATTGTGGCGGTAAAGATCCAATATCCAGGCGCAGGTAAAGCATTGGCTGCAGATGTAAAGCAAGCTAGTCGTCTTGCAAGAATGATTTCGATAATTGCTCCAGGAATAGAAATTGAACCAATCCTGCAAGAGATTCAAGAAAAAATGCTAGAAGAAATCGACTACAAACAAGAAGCTAGAGTTCAGCGCGCTTTTTCAGAAGCTTTTGCAAACGACCCAGAGTTCAAAATTCCTAAAGTTATTTTGTCCACCGAAGGAATGCTGATAACCGAGTGGATGGACGGAAAACCTCTTTCAAAAATTATTGAATCAGGCACCACTGAAGAAAGAAATCGCATCGGACTTCTTTACGAAAGATTTTTACTTTCAAGTCCGGCTAGATGTGGCTACTTACATGCAGATCCACACCCAGGAAATTTTCGAGTGACTGAAGATGGAAAACTCGGCGTTCTAGATTTTGGAGCAACTGCTCACTTGCCAGATGGATTGCCGATGATGATGGGCAGGTTAATGTCAATCTCAATGAATGGTGACCCAGATCAGGTAGTGCAAGGACTTCGTGAAGAAGGTTTCTTGTTGCCTGGTGTTGAGATTGATGCAAATCAACTTCGGGATTATTTAGCCCCCTTCACAACTCCAGCGCAACCTGAAACTTTTAAATTTGGCCGAAGCTGGATGCGCGAAACTTTCTCCCGTGTTAGTGATCCAAGAAATCCAGATTTCACAATTGGGCTCAAACTGAATCTGCCACCTTCATATTTGATGATTCATCGAGTTTGGTTAGGTTCTATTGGTGTTTTGTGCCAACTTGAATGCGAAATTCCAGCACGCGGTGAAGCGGCGAAATGGATTCCTGGATTTCAGACCGTTTAGTCGTGCTGATTAGCAGCAATTACAAGAATTAACTCGGCTCCAATTACGGATATTTTCGCTAAATCTAATCCGTGGATTTGGCTCAGATCTTCAATTGTTGTCGGTTGAAACTCAGCCATCGCATCAATTGACAGATCGCTCAACAATAGCCAAGGCAACATTTCAGCTTGTTTTGCATAGTCTTCCCGCCAGGACTTCAAACCAGTTGTAATTGAATTGCTGAATTGAGCTTTCGGCGAGTTCTTCTCACAGGAACTACATTTCTTTAAAGCAAGTTCGCGAACCATGTTTATGCCAAGTCCGCAAATGCGACATTTTTCTACTTTAATTTCGGGCCGAACCACTGGTTTTGATACTTTTGATTGGTTTATTGGAGCAATGAATGCTTGCGATGTTGTTCCAACTGAACTCAAAAATCGAGATGGTGAGTTTTCGTATCCGAGTCTTGTTCTCGCGGTTGAAACATAGACAGCTTGCTTTGCACGAGTTAGTGCGACATAGAAAAGCCTGCGCTCTTCTTCAATATTTTCGGGCGCCCGCTTTGGATCGAACGGAAGAATGCCTTCAACCACAGATGGAATAAAGACATACTCCCACTCAAGACCTTTGGCGGTATGAATGGTGCTGATTGTGACTGCTGCTGCTTGCGGGTTGTAGTTCTCATTTGTACGGTGCGCAATTTCCGCGAAATATTCCGGAAAGCTGGCGTCTTGGTTGTGTGATTTCAAGTCAATTGCAACACCAATTAGTGCGCTGAGAGATTCCCATTTACTTCTATTGGATTCAGACGAATTTCGAGGAGTTTCACTCCAGCCGTGAAGTGTTGCGACCTGCTTAACTGCTTCGACAAGATCGATTCCTGAACTTATATAGGAGCCAACTCGCAAATCCAACAACATTTGTTTCACTTCAGGTCGTTCAAAGAATCTAGTTAGTCCGCGCATAGTGTAGGGAATGTTGAGTTCATCTAAAGCACGTTCGAATTCTTGTGACATCGAATTAATTCGAAGCAGTACGGCAATCTCTCTTGGATTTGCTCCACCCGAAAGTAGATTCGAAATCTGTATTGCTATTTCATTTGCCTCAGTAATTTCATCCGAAAAGTGCTGTAGTCCAACGAGTCCAGGTTCACCTTTTGCGCTCACCATTGAACTTGGTGTTGCAGATTGATTCATCAAACTATTTGCAGCATTACATATTTTTTCTGGGCAGCGATAGGTGCGGTTTAGTTCTATTTGCAAAGTTTCAGGATGATCGCGTTTGAAATCCTGCAAATAGTTGGCAGAAGCTCCTGCAAATGTGTAAATGGTCTGGGCGGGGTCCCCGACCACACAAAGTTCATTGCGATTTCCCACCCATTGTTGCAAGAGTGCGTTTTGCAGTGGAGTCACATCTTGGAATTCATCGACTGTAAACCAGGTGTAGCGCTTTCTGATTTGTTGAAGGATTTCTGGAAAATTTGCCATCATGCCTAGGTTCAGCTGCAAGATATCTTCGAAGTCTAAAACTTTCTTGCGATTCGCAAGATCTGAATATCTTCCCCAGATATCAACAATCATTGGGGCAGTGATGTCATCAATCTTGCGATCAAGCTTTAGGTAACCCTCGCCATCCAAGCCAGAGGATTTTGCCCATTCAATCTCTGCAATCACATTTCGCCGCGTGAAATCATTGAGATTTATCTTGGCTGAGTTTGCTGCTTCTTCGATTAGAGATGATTTTGTGGAAATCACATTCCACATCTGTCCGCCAATCACTTCCGGCCAAAAATGCGCGAGTTGCCGAAGCGCAGTTGCGTGAAAAGTTGCGGCAGCAACTGGTGGAATGTTTAATCTTGAAAGACGACCGCGAATTTCACTTGCAGCTTTATTTGTGAAAGTGAGGGCTAATCCGGTTTCAGCTTGCTGCGCCTTGCTTTGGATTGCGTGAGCAATGCGGTTTGTGATTACTCGAGTTTTTCCAGAACCAGCAGTTGCGATGATTGCAACACGACCTTTTACTGCTTCAACCGCTAACCGTTGATTTTCATCAAGGCCTGCGAGCAGTGGGTTTTCGGTCATGGGGGCATCTTCCCACGCTAGCCTGAACGCTCGTAATAGTGCTTACAAGGGTAATCTCCCTCACGTGAAAAGCTTTGTGCCCGGTGAAACCCTGACTGGATTTGCTCTAGGGCGAAGTCTTGCAGCGCGGCTCGCAGAGACTAGAGCCCTTGATGTTGCACTTAAAAATGAACTAAAAGTCATGCTCGTAAATGGCCCAGAAGTCGCTATGGCTGCCGATGCAATCGGTTTCGTTTTAGCAGAAGAGGTTGAGTCGATTGCGTATCTTGGATTTTTTGAAGGTGAACATTTTGCGACTTCACTTTCTGGTGACATCATTTCACTAGTTGAAAAACATGGTTTTGAATGGATGGGTTTGCGTGCTATCGGCGCGGAACTTTCGGAATTGGATGCAGGTCTTGCAACTTCTGCAATCGCGCTAAATAACTGGCATCAATCTCATACGCATTGCCCAAGATGTGGAACTGAAACTTTTGTTTCAAATTCAGGTTGGACAAGGCAATGCCCAGCCGATGGCACTGAGCACTATCCACGAACTGATCCTGCGGTCATTGTTGCGATAACTAATTCTGAAGACAAACTACTACTCGCCCGTCAAACTGTTTGGCAACCAACTCACTTTTCACATGTTGCCGGGTTTGTCGAACCTGGCGAAACTCTTGAAGCGGCGGTAGCTCGCGAAGCTTTGGAAGAAACTGGGATCAAAATCGATTCAGTTATGTACATGGGAAGTCAACCTTGGCCTTTTCCGGCAAGTTTGATGCTCGCATTTTGTGCAACAACCCAAGACAACAACATTCAAGTTGATGAAGAAGAAAT
>JAHEEQ010000326.1 GCA_024640585.1 Micrococcales bacterium | reverse complement strand
CGATCAATCGCAGTTATGCTCAAATCACCTGTACGTGGGTCTTGCGGCAAATATCCAACAGAACCCGATGAAGTGACGTTTCCAGCAGCAGGCACAGATTCTCTTGCCAAGATTTTCGTCAATGTGGTTTTACCGGCACCATTTCGACCAACTAACCCAACTTTGTCGCCGTCATTTATGTTGAAGTTGACGCCTTCCAACAAAACGCGCGCGCCAACCCGCACTTCCAAATCATGAGCACTAAGCATTATCTAGACTAAATATTGAATCCCAGGGCACGCATCATTTCACGCCCGTCCTGTGTGATTTTTTCCGGACCCCAAGGTGGCATCCAAACCCAGTTAATTCGAAAATCAGCAACATGTCCATCTAATGCTGCCCTAGTCTGATCTTCAATTACATCAGTTAGCGGGCATGCGGCAGAGGTCAGAGTCATATCAATGGTTGCATTGTTATTGGCGTCGAGGTGCACACCATAAACGAGACCTAGATCTACAACATTTATGCCAAGCTCTGGATCTACAACATCGCGCATCAGTTCAAACAAATCTTCTTCAGACGGGATTTCTGAATTTCTTAAATCATCTAGATTTTGGTCAGCCATTGAATTCACCTTCGGATTGTCTTGCGATTGCATCTTTTAAAGCCATGTAAGGAAGTAAGGCGCATTTTATGCGAGCTGGAAATTGCGAAACCCCAACAAACGCTATCGCATCACCGAGAATTTCATCTTCTACCAGTCCCTGTCCGCGTGATTGCATTAGTTCAAGAAAACTGGACTCAATAGCCATAATGTCTGTTACGGAATGACCCTCACAAAGGTCATACATAACGGATGCGCTTGCTTGGCTAATGCTGCAACCAGTGTTTGCGAAGGAAATATGCGCCTTTCCTTCCCGCATTTCTACAGCGAGAGTTATTTCATCCCCACAATTCGGATTTATATGGTGAACAGCATGTTCCGATCCCACCTCAACTACTTTTCCATTCGGGTTTTTGTAGTGATTGAGAATGATTTCCTGATACAAAGATTCTAGATTCATAACACTCCAAAGAATTTCTGTGCTTTTTGGATTGCATTTAGCATGACATCAATGTCATGTTTGTCGTTATACACATAAAAAGAGGCTCTGGTTGTTGCAGGAACGTCGTATCGACGACACACTGGCCATGCGCAATGGTGCCCTACTCGAACGGCAACACCATCTGCATCTAAGAATTGACCTACATCGTGAGGATGAATCCCGTCTACAACAAACGACACAGCACTTCCGCGATTAATCATGGAATTTGGCCCAACGATCTTGACACCTTTCAAGGAATTCAATCCTGAAAGCGCGTATTCTGTGAGTTCTAGTCCATGCTGGTGAACATTCTTCATTCCCAAAGCTCGCAAGTAATCGATTGCACTAGACAATCCGACAACGTCGGCCGCTGATTGTGTACCGGCTTCGAAACGAGCCACACCTTTTGCGTATGTGCTTCGTTCAAGTTGGACCACTTCAATCATTGAACCGCCAGTGATGAATACTGGCATTTGGCTAATAATTGAAGATTTCACAAAAAGAACACCGACACCGTTTGGGCCGAGCATTTTGTGACCGCTGAAGGCCATGAAATCTAAATCGAATTCTGCAACGTCAACGGGCATGTGAGGCACCGACTGACATGCATCCAACAATGTAAAGGCACCTACGGTTTTCGCCATCTCGAAGATTTCTTTAACTTCGTTGATAGTGCCTAATATGTTTGACTGGTGCACAAGTGCAACAAGTTTCGTACGAGAATTTATCAAACTTTCGATATTTGATAAATCTAGATATCCCTCATCGGTGAGTGAAATAAATCTAAGCCGAACACCAGTCTTTTGTGACAATTCCTGCCAGGGGACCAAATTTGCATGATGCTCCATTTCAGAGACCAGAATCTCATCCTCAGGACCAACTACAAATGGCAATTCCGCATCAACCAACATCGCTCCTTGGGCTTTTTTGGCTGTTGCATTTG
>JAHEEQ010000325.1 GCA_024640585.1 Micrococcales bacterium | reverse complement strand
CAATAGCACCAGGTACAAATAGCCCGGACTTTTGAAGTTTTAGGCCGAAAGTTAAAGTCAAAACGCTAACCAACAGGACTGCCCAAAAACGTAGCCACTCTGTTTTACCTGGATACTCTGTAAATAACAGAGCGTTCGCAACCAGAGCACTAGGAATTAAAGCCACACTAAATGGGATTCCCCAAACTATAAATGAGTTGTGTGGATCACGAGTTCTACGGATTAGAACTTGAGCCATTAGTAGCAAATATGCAGCCACTGAAAAAGTGACAGCTTCAGGACCATCAAATGAAATAGCAATGAAGGTATTTACGCCATATGCGACTGCTATACATCCGAAAATAATTCCAGTGATGAAGTAACCTTTTGAAATCTCTTTCCACCAACGAATAGTTAATGAAAGGCTAATCACTGATAATGCAAAGAGGGTGACAGAGTTTTCGATTTCATTTTCAAACACAATTCGGTTGCTAACTAAAGTTGTCACATACCAAGCAACTGCACCTGCAATTGTGAAAAAGCGACCTAAGTTCATTTCTCTGATTCTTGAGATCAAAGGTGCAACCATAATTAGCGAACCGATGCTAACTGCGAACACTATTGTCGAGTTTGCAGAGCCTGGAATCTTTTGCCATGGATCTACAATTTCTTTTACTGAAGGCAAGCATGCGATTATGATTGAAAAACCAATCAAAACGCTGGCTACATAGCTTGCTATTGTTGAAACAGCATTTGCGCTAAAACCATCCGCGGTTTTTGGCAGCCGTTGAGCAATCAATACCCAAACTCCAGCGATGACTAGGTAAGCCAAGCCAACTAACTGCGGGTATTGGCTGATTTGAATTGAATCACTTACACGGGTATACATTGCAAATACCAAAATCAATTCTGAACCTGTAACAAGGATTTTGAATAAACTGTTGATTGAATGTCGTTTTGAAGCAAATAAAAGCATCAAAGCGATTGCAACAACTGTTAAAGTCAAACTTGCCAATGACCCAATCATGTAAACAGTACGAGATTGGCTTGCTTGCAAATATCCTTCATTGAAAAACATCACGGTTGGAACTAATCCAATTATTGAAATAATGGTCCAACCCGGTATCCGAGTGAAATAGCCAGCCGCAAATGAGGCAATCACAAGCATTTTGAAAACAAATGTGGTGTAGAAGGAATCTGCATTTGCCAAACTCTCATCAACGAGCCCGAAGTGCGGAGCAGAAAGAAAACCGGTTCCAGCCACGATGGTTGCAATGATCGCAGAAGTATTGCTGAGCCCCAGTAAATTTTCGCGAGATTTGATCGCAACAAAACTTGCGATTGCAACAACGAGCAAAAGCGCAACCATTTGGCCGTATGCGCCAATGCGCTCCCAAGCAACTGCAGTAAATACTGCAACCGCAACAACCAAGCTAATTCCACCGAGAATATAAAGAAGTTGTTGACCTGATGCGGGTTTGTGAACTTTCTGCAGTTGTGCACTTTGTTGATGTCTTGAATCGAACCAAGCTTCGCTCTTTGAAATTCGCTCAGAAACCCAATCGGCGCGAGTTTGTAGCCAACCTAATTCACTTACCCACCGCACATCACTTTTGCGACCGCAATCGCATGTGACCCAACCATCAACAGCTTTTTCAGGATCAAGAATGTGGTCACAATATGGAGATTTAGCAGAATACTTCTTTGGTGCAGCGTTCATCACACGCCCCCTTTAAGTTGAAACACTTGAAGATTACGCCTAAATCAATATGTGTAAAGGTCTAAAGGTCCTAAAACTTGGAGTTATTTAGACCAAATCTACTTTGCGACCAAGATGAGCTCCGATTTCGCTTGAAATTAAATCAACAGTCTTTGCTGGAATAGATTTATCTACAGTCAACACGATGAGTGCGTGTTCGCCGTGAGCTTCTTGGCCAACCTGCATTGATGTGATGTTGAGATTTGCATCACCGATTAAGCGACCAACAACACCAACCACGCCTGGACGGTCGTGGTAACGGTAAATTGCAA
>JAHEEQ010000324.1 GCA_024640585.1 Micrococcales bacterium | reverse complement strand
TAACGCAGTAGCAATAACCAAATGCACGAGCAGTAAGGATGTTTAGTCCAATACTTCGCAACAACGTGCTTTTACCAACGCCATTCATTCCAGTGATGAATGCGCCATTTGAAATGTTTAGTGTGAGCTTCTGAGCTTCATTGACCAATGGATTGATGATGCCTTTAGCGTGAATACTTAAATCAGTTGCTTTTGTTGCCCAGCAATAGTTATTGCAACTGCGCAAATGTTCAATCAAGCACAAGGATGCTTCAATTTCTGAAAGTGCTTCGTAACATCTTCTGAGAGATTCAAGTTCAGAACGTAAGTTGCTAACACTCTTAGAGAGAGTGACGTACTCTTTTAAAAAGAATAGGTTGGCATATTCAGCCAGCATCGGTGTTCGTTCAATTAAGCTGGGGCGCAATTTGTCAATGAGACGAATGGCTTCAACATTCAATGAAGTAGCACTTGAACATATCTTGTTTGGAAACTTCTGATCAAGCTCGCCAAAATTTTTCAATGCTGTGAGCATTGTCAAAATAGCGTCACGTTGTTTTTTCCATGCCTGCAATGCTGAGTGCAGTTTGATTTGCGCCCAAGCGTTTGCCACAAGATATGCAAACATCAGCCAAATAGAAAGAACGCCAAAATCCAATTTGACGAAGACAATTGACATCAATCCAATCAGCGGGAATATCCAAAGCGAACTTGCCCAATTGGGTGTGGCGATAAAACCATCGTGGAATAGGGTCTGAGTGGGATCAACATCAATGCTGCGTAACTGCTCACGTGAGTTAGCCGCATTTAATAAAACGGATTCAGTTACAGAATCAGTGACAAAAAGTCGCAATGCGTTTGATGCAGTATTTGCATTGCTTCCGCGACGAAATTTTGAGTAAAGAAATTGGCGTCCAAAAATACTACAGCTTGAACCTATAAGCTTTAGCAAATCATTGACAAGCAAGTCTTTCCAAGTTGTATCGTCAATTCGTTCGATATCGTTTGGCCGCAACGAATTGTCATAGCCTGCGATCTCAGCTTCGGCAAACCATCCATAGCTGACAGCATTTGAATTGTCATTGGCGTGCGACTGAAAAAAGACATCTTTTACGTGCTTTGATTTTTTCGCAAACGAAGTAAGAACTTCTCTAGCAGAATGGGATACTGAAGTGGGTATCAAGGTCAAGGAATGAGTTTTTGATTTATATAACTATCACTCAAAGTAAACAATTGGTCAAATAATTAGCATTTTGAATAGACCTGAACTTATCTAGTATTCTTTGTAAATGGCTAACAAGAACTACCGCAACCTGCTCATTGGAGATGGACTCTCGGCGTTCGGGTCGTGGATCGACTTTTTGGCTATCCTTACCATGGCGGCATACTTCTACAAAGTGAATGCCTTCGAGATGGCTGCAGTTAGTGCAGTAGCACTACTACCCGGAATATTGCTGGCAAAGCGTATTGGTCAAGCTGCAGACGGCACCAATCCTAAAACACTCTTGCAGCTGTCAATCGGCGGTAGGTTACTCATGACCTCTGCCATCGTCTTCAGCGCAAACCTTCACCTCTTCTTAGTTTTTGTTGCTATCCGCTCAATATTCACCAGCGTAGCCCCGCCTGCTATTAACGTTTTGGCTGTTAAAACAATTGAGCAAGATGAGCGTCCACGGTTTTATTCTGCTTTAAACGTGATCAACAACAGCGCTAAGGTAATAGCGCCAGCAATCGGAACAGTCGCAAGTTCACTGTCTAGTGAAATATTTGCTCTTTTACTTTCAGGACTTTGCTCGCTGCTCGCCATGCTGTTTTTCGGACGACTCGCAGTCCAGCCTACTACGGCACGTTCCATGCCGAATCAGGCGAAATCGTCATTGATAGATCAGCCCAACTTCTTGCCATTTGTTTACGTTGCTGCGTCTTATGCTTTCTTCGTATTCATGGTGAACAATTTG
>JAHEEQ010000323.1 GCA_024640585.1 Micrococcales bacterium | reverse complement strand
AGACCAACCATCTTTGCACAGTCCGATATTTCGAATTGACTCTTTTGACAACGCCCTAACCCGTGCCACCGTTGGTGACTATTTGCTTGGAGTGTATGACGACAAGTTATATTCGGCTCAACTTAGCAAACGTGACTTTGAACGCGCACTGTCCGCGGCAGAATCAGAGCTAAAAAGTATCTTCGCTGTACTCGCCAAATCACAACAAGATGTCAATATAGAGTTTTTCGGCCAGCAAATTATTGAGGCTGAAAATCGACTCAGCGTACTTGGGACTGATCTTGCTCGATTAAAAGAGGACAGAACCATCGATCGCGATAGAAACCGCAGTAATGAAGAAAAAATTTCTCGGTCTGCGTTAGATGCTGCGAAACGCAACCTAAACAAAGCAGTCGATGAATTAGCGCGAATTGATGTGGATATTGAAGACTCTAGGCAATTCATAAATGAAATTAGAGAGCGCTTGAAAAGACTTGATCAATCAGAAGCCACTAGAGGCTATTTAGGAAAAATCGCATTTAATTTTTGCCCCTGTTGTCTTGGTCCTGTTGGCAATCAAGAAACTGAGACGCCCACATGTACGCTTTGCAAGACACCTTTTGAAACGCCGAATGGTGAGTCGCAAATCCTCCGGATGCGCAATGAACTTCTTGTGCAACAAAAAGAATCTGAAGCACTTATCCGAGGTAAGGAATCTGAAGCCGAAAGCATACGCCTATCGATACCAGCGCTTCGACAAAATATGCGTCAATTAGAACGGCGTTACACAGAAGCGACTCAGAACTGGACGTCTGGGTTGGAACTGGCAATTGAAAAAATTATTCGAGAGATTGGGGCAGTAGAACAAGAAATAAAGACACTTTACGAAAATCAGCGTCTTGCGAGCGTCATTCGGTCACTGCAGGAACGCCGTGATGATCTGCAGCAGCAGATAACTGAAATCAACACCACAATCGAATCACTTGCACACTCACAAGAAATACGCAAACGCGATGTCGCTCTTGCAATCTCTCAGGCAACCAGTAGATTGTTGAAACTTGACCTTTATCGACAAGAAGAGTTCAGAACTGCCGATGTTGTTCGATTTGGTTTTGAGGAAAACCAAGTTAGCGTCGATGGTTCTACAAGATTTTCAGAAAGTTCAACAGTGGTTCTTCGGCATCTCTTCCATCTTGCACTGATGACCGTCTCTACCAAGATACCTGAGATGCGTTTTCCTAGATTTTTAATGCTTGATGGAATAGAAGATGGCGGCATAGAAATGCCTCGTGCTCATCGGTTGCAAGAGATTGTGGCCGCCGAATGTGAATCTTATGAAGTTGACTTTCAAGTGATTATGGCCACGTCACAAATTGCACCGTCGCTTGATAGCGACCGCTTCGTAGTTGGACGACGTTATACAGAAGACCATCGGGCCATCGACTTCAAACCTTCAGAGAAAGCACCTGCTACCGTTAATATTCAACAAAGTCAATAGTCGCAGCCCGTCCATAGTTAGCTCGCAAGTTACATATTGCAGTAGTCGATGAACCAGCAACTGTTAGAGCAATCAGTTTTTGCGAGAACTGAACATCATCTTGAACCATCAATCGCTCGTGACTGCTTGCGATCATGAACATATGACTCTTCAAGTTGATTTTCACTCAGAGTTCAACTTCAAATAACAAAACCAATCCCCTTTTTGAGTTTGTTCGATTTTTGAATAACAAGTTCTTTTGATTGCTTGTAAACAGCGCTCCCAATTGCGAGCTGAAGCAACAAACGCTGGCGTCTAGGGGACTCACTTGACAAGAGAGCTAGCCCCTCTTCAGTCAGGATTGGCGCACCAATGGGAAGTTTCAAATCTTTCAGCATGTCGCAATACTGTTGAATAGCCACATTCTTAGCTTGCAGCGGCGTCAAATCAGGTACTTCGTAAGTCATCACTCGACTCAGGACTGCTGGCGGAATGCCGTCGAGCGTGTTCGCAGTAAACAAAAAATTGATTTTTGAAAGATCAAGTTTGAGTTCTGG
>JAHEEQ010000322.1 GCA_024640585.1 Micrococcales bacterium | reverse complement strand
GATTTTCATCATCAACATCCCATTTGGTATCGCATCATTAATTATCACCTCAGCTGTTCTGCATATTCCAAAGGTGAAGCGCGAACACAAGATTGATTACGTTGGTGCAATTCTTATGGTTGCAGCTGTTTGTTTGGTCCTTTTGTCGGTTTCAATCTATGGACCACAAGATGGTTGGACAGATTCTCGAACAATTGCCTACTTAGTGGTTGGTTTGATTACCGCTTTCATCTTTATCCTTTGGGAAAAGCGTGCGGTAGAGCCAATCCTTCCTCTGCATCTATTTAAGAATCACACCTTCACAATTACCTCACTTCTGGGTGGAGTTATTGGTGCAGGCATGTTTGGTGCGATCGTTATGTTGCCTTTGTACTTCCAGGTTGTTAAGGGATATACAGCAACATCTGCTGGTTTGAAATTGATTCCATTAATGCTTGGAATTGTTTCGACCTCGATTATTTCTGGAAAATTGATCTCTAAACATGGTCATTACAAGCGTTTCCCAATTATGGGTACATCGATAATGACTATCGGGCTCTTGCTCATGACTAGATTGCAAATTGATACGCCATATTGGCAGATCTCAATCTACGCAATCATGGTTGGCGCAGGCCTCGGACTTTCAATGCAGACAATTGTTATCGCACTTCAAAATGCAGTTGATTTCAAAGATATGGGAGTTGCTACAAGTTCTAACACCTTCTTCCGTTCTCTTGGCTCTGTATTTGGAACTGCAATCTTTGGTTCTATTCTGACAAATCGAGTTGTGCATTACATGAGCTCAGGATTTGCAGACCTTGCAAAAACTGATCCAAAAGCCTTAGCGGGATTTGATCCTTCTAAACTCGCTGGTGTCACAACAAACACAGCGGTATTGAAGACATTCCCGCCGGTTATTAAGAACACCGCATTGGAAGCTTTCGTTAACGCTTTCCATGTTGTCTTTATTTCAGCCGCACCAATCACAGCACTTGGTTTATTGCTGGCGTTAATGCTCCGCGAAACACCATTGCGTACATCTGAGGATTACGCAGCTGCACGTGAAGAAGCAGCTGGAGAATCTCTAGGTTGATTCGCTCTCCATTTAAGGAGCTGCCCCGAGAGGTTTCGATCCTCGTGGCAGCTTCCTTTTTTGTCGCTGTTGGCTTTGGAATTGTTATGCCCGCAATTCCAATCTTTGCAAAATCATTTGGAGTCAACAACGCTGCAATTGGTTTAATGGTCTCTGCCTTTGCAATTACCCGCTTTTGTTCAGGGCTTATCTCAGGCAGTTTGGTTGACCGTTTTGGAGAGCGTGCAGTCTTCTCTTCAGGCGTATTTATGGTCGCTTTGTTTACCTTTTTAGCTGGGATGGCTCAGAGTTATCACCAGCTACTTATTTTTAGAGCAGCCGGTGGACTTGGTTCTTCTATGTTTTCCGTTGCAGCAGGTTCAGTCATCATGCGCTCTGTAGATGACAACCATCGAGGGCGCGCGCAATCTGTTTATCAAGGTGCTTTCTTACTAGGCGGAATTGCAGGACCTGCTATTGGTGGATTGCTTTCGGCAATCTCACTTCGAGCACCATTTTTTGTGTACTCAATTCTTTTAATGTGCTCTGGAATCGTCGCCTTCTTCTTTCTCAAGGGAGACAAGATTGGTGTGCATGCAGTCTCAAGTAGCGTAGATGAATCAACTACGGTTGCAGAAGCACTTCGTATGAAGCCGTATGTCATCGCACTCGTTCTGACATTTATCTCAACTTGGGTGACCTTTGGCTTACGCGCATCTATTTTGCCTATCTTCGTTACTGAAGATTTAAAATCAACAACAGCGGTGGTTGGTTATGGCTTAGCAATTTCAGCGATCATGCAAGGAATTTTTCTTCTTCGGGCTGGACGATTCTCAGATGCTAAGGGCCGCAAGGCATCTTCAATTATCGGAGCAAATGTCGTTTTCGTCGGTGTACTTCTTTTAACCTTTGCAACGCATGTCTGGATGTTTTTAGCAGCCATGATCGTTCTTGGATTAGGTGGCGCGT
>JAHEEQ010000321.1 GCA_024640585.1 Micrococcales bacterium | reverse complement strand
TTGATAATACAAAAAGTGCCGCCAACTTTTTGGTTGACGGCACTTTAGAACAATCTCACTGAGTAAGTTCAAAAAGCAATTCTTCATACTCATCAGCTGATCGAGCCGCATCGTCACCAATAATCGCCTGCACTGGCAGACCATTTCCATTTGATTCGGCGATGGCACTTGAGTGATTTATGTAGGAAGAAAGCACAAGCTTTGGGAAAAGTCTCTTAATTTCTTTGATTCGGTAAACAGATTCTTCGCTCTGATCTACTTTGTTGATACTTACAAAGACTTTGCGACCCCAGCCACGACGTCCCTTTTTTGTTGCAAGTGCAAAATCAACTGCGTCGCTAGCACTTCGAAGTGAGAATAACGAAGGTTCTGCAACAACGATTACATGAGATGCGAGCGCTACAGCTTCAGCGGTTAATGCGCCGAGATTTGCTGGTGCATCAATCAGCACTATGTCGTAATCCGAAACATCACCTAGATTTGCAGCAAGTGCAGAATCATGTTGGCGCGGTGTTACGTTTCCATCAACCTGCAAGAGTGCTCGGCTGGCTGGCACAATGAAAACTTGCTTCTTCCACTTTTTCCAAACAGCAGGCAACGCCAGATTGGCTAATGGTGTGCCAAAGAATGCCTCTAGTGAAGTTGGAACTTTCTCCTGATCTAGTGCACAGATTGAAAGTGAGCCTTGAGGATCTAGATCAATTAATAAAACTTTTTTGCCTTGGCTTGCCGCAGCTCCTGCTAAACCTAGAAGTGTGGTGGTTTTACCAACACCACCTTTTCCAGACAAAACTGCAACTGTGTGTTTTGCACGCTTGTGAAGAATTGCCGGAAAATCTTGCGTAACGGTTTCTGTTTCTGAAATTAGGGTGCCAACTATGTCGAAATCAAAATCTGGTTCGGCTTCAACTTCGTATTTCTTTTCGGTAACGGCAGTTGGTGTAGGTGAATCGCTTCGACCAAAGAGCGAGCGAATTCCATCTAGGAAATTTCCTTCACCAGATCCACCAGCAACAGCAGGAATTACTGATACAACAGAACCAGCAGCGATTGAGGTGCTAAGACCGTCAAGGAACCGAACATCATCATCGCCTACATAAACATTTACGAAGCGACGAAGCGCTCCATTTTCCTCGACAATTCTCGCCAAGATTCCTGGTGCTTTTTCTTCCAAAGCATTAAATACGTCTTGTAAAGTGCTTGAACCGGCTGGTTCAACTTCCACGCTAGAAGCGCCATCTGCATACGGACGCAAAATGGTCGGAATTCGAACGGTAACGCTCATTATTTTCTCCTTGCGATTTCATCAAGAGCAGCAACCGCGGACTCTAATGCAGGCTTAACAATGGCAGATGGGCCGACCACGTCTGCGACTGCATCGAGAGTCTTTAGGCCATCTCCTGTGTTTATTAACACGGTTTCTTTTGTTGAATCGAGTTGACCAGATGCTAGAAGTTTGCGTAACACCGCAACCGTAACTCCGCCGGCGGTTTCAGCAAAAATACCTTCTGTTTCAGCTAATAAACGAATACCTTCAACAACTTCAGCATCACTTACATCATCAATTGCACCGAGAGTGCGGCGCGCTGCATCTAATGCGTACGGGCCATCAGCCGGATTTCCAATCGCTAAAGATTTTGCAATTGTGTTTGGTTTAACCGGCCGAACTACTTCGTGTCCTTGACGAAATGCTTCTGCTACTGGATTGCAACCAGTTGCTTGTGCACCGAAGACTGCATATTCGCTTTCTTCAACCAAATCAAGACTTATTAATTCTTTCCATGCTTTATCAACTTTCGTAAGCAAAGATCCTGATGCAACCGGAATCACAACTTGCTCCGGAAGTCGCCAACCAAGTTGTTCGGCAATTTCATAACCTAGAGACTTAGAACCTTCAGCGTAATAAGGGCGAAGGTTTACGTTTACAAATCCCCAAGTTTCGGTAATTGATTCGCCGATCAATTCGGAACATAGTCGATTCACATCGTCATAGTTGCCTTCAATTGCAAGCAAAGTTCCACC
>JAHEEQ010000320.1 GCA_024640585.1 Micrococcales bacterium | reverse complement strand
TTGGACTTTAAGGCTGAACGTGATGAAGAGGGTAAGGTTCAGTTGAGTGAAGGTCAGAGAAAGATGCTTCGTGCTGGCTTGACTAAGCTAAGGAGACTTGAAGAGGCATTCAAAGCTATTGACGAGAGTCGCCGTCCAAAAATGTTGGTTGTTTGTGAAGACACAAAAGTAACAGAGAAGGTAGTGGATTTTTTGATCGCTGAAGGCTTGGAAACAGAAGATGTTTTGGGTATTGATAGCGGTAAGAAGGCAGAACTTAGTGAGGGTGAGTGGAAAGAGGTAAAAGAGCAACTCTTTAATGTAGACAAACATCCCAAGCCTCGCGTAATCGTCAGTGTGTTGATGTTGCGTGAAGGCTTTGACGTTAACAACATCTGTGTAATTGTTCCATTACGTAGCTCTGCGGCAAACATTTTATTAGAGCAGATTGTTGGACGTGGCTTACGTTTGATGTGGCGTGGTGAAGATGTTTACACGGAGATGCGGCGTGAAAACAGGGAGCTTTTTGACAAAGGCAAAGAGCCTAAAAATCTGATTGATGTGCTGTCAATCGTTGAACACCCTCGTTACAGAGATTGGTACAAGCAAATGCTTGGCAATTTGGTTGGTGAAGTAAGTGACGATTCGTCAACTACTGCCAGCGGTGATTTGATCAATGTTGGGCTTGTTGAAGGTTACGAAGAGTACGATTTTCAAATTCCTGTCATCCTGCGTGATGCTGAGGAACTGATTGAAGAGCAAGTTATTCATCCAAAAAATCTGCCGCCATTTAAGCAGATGGGAATCGCTGAACTCAAGTCAATCATAGGAAAAGGTGATAACTGGATTAGCACTGAGCTACAAAGCGAGACTATGTTTGGCAACTACAAAGTCAGTGGCTCTATATTGAACGTAGAGGGCTACAACGACTATCTGTCACGTGTTACTCATCGCATCAGTTACGCCCTTTCTAATCCTGTAGAAAAAGGTGGACGAAAAAATGTCAACAAACCATTCATTGGTTTTGACACCGTAAAACTCGCACAGGCGATAGACATTTACATTCGTCAGTATTTGTTTAGTTCTGAATTTGATCCATTTGCTGATGAAAACTGGCGTGTTCTCTTGTTACGTGATGTGCTTGATCACATTGTTCGTGTCACAGCATTGGCTTTTTCAGAAAGCTTTGACAAGACATTTGAAGAGGACGCACAGGTTGAGCACAGGGTGTTGAGTAGTGTTAAAACTTTAACCGTTAGTGAGACTTCTTCTATTGCTACCGTTAAGAGCATCTATGAACGGTTGCCTTTTCCAAAACGCAGTGGCGGGTTGGAGCTTAAGTTTATGGAATGGTGTAACAAGGACAGTAGTGTTCAGGCTTTTTGTAAATTACACGAGTACAAACACGACTTCTTGTGGCTTCGCTACGTAAAAGAAGATGGGATGTTAGGTCGCTACTCGCCTGATTTCATCGTACGTTGCGGCTCTAATGTTTACTTGGTTGAGACAAAAGCTCAAAGTGATGTGACAAAGGCTAACGTACAAAGGAAGCTGAAGGCGGCTACGCTTTACTGTGAACGCATCAATAAGCTACTACCTGAGCAAAGAAACAACGAAACTTGGCATTACGCACTTGTTGGTGAAGGAATCGTTGAACAGTATTTGAAGGGTAATGGCTTGGTGAGTGAATTGCTGAACTACGCAAGAGTTAGACAAACAACAACTGCGGATCAACAGAAGTTGATTTGAACTTTTGGAAGTGAGATCTATGCTTTTTTTTACAAATGCTCCTCTAATGTCAAGCTCGTTGGCACCAGATACAGAGCCACTTGCTAAGCCTACAGGTTGGCAAACTGTTTCCAATGCCACTGTTCTGAAGGTTCAAAAGTCAACATACAGAAACGCTGTATTTGATGGGGTCTTTCTTGTCGATGAAGTTGAGACTGCTAAACACAAGGATTCAAAAGACGGATGGTCAATTGCTATTGTCTTTTGCTTATGGTTTGGAACAAGGCTGAAAACACGTGGCATTGAGTTGAAGTATCAAACAGCGAACTCTGAG
>JAHEEQ010000141.1 GCA_024640585.1 Micrococcales bacterium | reverse complement strand
TGGAAGGAAAAATCTCCAAGTCTTCAGCGAATTCGCTTTGGGATTCTTTTTCAATCCGAGCACGTTCTAACAAAACCGGTAAAGCATTGAGGTTGTGAGTTCCGAAGACCACATCTACCCAGGGAGCACGCCTAATAATTTCGCCTTGATCTTTTTGGGCTAAACATCCGCCGACTGCAATTTGAGTGCCTGGCTTTTCGAGTTTCAACTCCCGCAATTGTCCAAGAGTTCCGTAAAGCTTTTGACTAGCAGTTTCTCGAACCGCGCAGGTGTTTATGACAATGACATCCGCTGGAGCCTTTGATACTGGCACTAAGCCAATCCCTTCAAGCATGCCTGCCATGCGTTCAGAATCATGCACATTCATCTGGCAGCCGTGTGTACGCACTTCATACGTGCGAAGGGGTGAATTCACTCGCCTAGTTTAGGCGACCTAGAGCCATCCGGATTTCTTGAATTTTCTAAACAAAGCGGCGCAGAACAGAACCAAGGTACTTAGAACAATTGGATAAGCCGCAGGTTGGTGAAGCTCCCACATGAATTCAAAATTCATGCCATAAATTCCTGCAACCATTGTCGGGACTGATGCAAGTGCTACCCAGGCAGTTATTTTGCGCATGTCTTCATTTTGCCGAAGTTGCACTTGTGCCATATCTGCGTTCAATGCAGCGGCAATCAGATTGTCTAGCGAAGAAGAAGTATCTGATGCACGATTGATGTGATCTTCGATATCGCGAAAAAACTCTCGCATACCGGTTGGCACATTTAGTTCAAGATTTAGCGCAAACCTTGGAATCCACTTCGACATTGGATCCACCGCTCTACGAAATTCAATTACCTCGCGCTTTAGGAAATACAAATCTTGACTCCAAGACTTTCGCTCATTCGAGAAAACTTTTTCTTCAAGAATTGCAACGTCGTTTTCAAGTTCATTTGCAATCTGCAAATAAATATCTACAACATGGTCAATGACACTATGAACAACCGCATATGGGCCTTGTGATAACCAAATCGGATTGGATTCAACTTTTTTACGCACACTGGCAAGACCAACTCGATCTCCATGGCGAACAGTGATGATGAAGTGGGTGCCTATGTACATCATCAAGTCCCCAGTTTCAACTTGACTAGTTGCCTCGTCATAAAAAAGGGTTTTCAGAACTACGAATTCCAAATCTCCGTAGTCTTCAATTTTGGATCGTTGTTGTGCGTGTATAGCATCCTCAATTGCTAATTCGTGCAATTCAAAAGCTTTAGATATTGGTTCAAATTCATTTGCATCGGGTTCGACTAGACCCAACCAGACAAATCCCCCCTTAGATTTTGCAAGCTCAAGTAGTTCAATTGGATTCGATCCCGAACCAGTTCGCAAGCCTTCGACATAAAGTCCACAATCAATTTGCATAACCGAATATTGGCAGGGAAACTCTCTTTTTAAGAGGTTTTAAGCGTGTCTAGCAATTCGGAGGTAACTCTCAGCGCTGTCGAACTGCTATGCCCCCTTCGAATTAGAAAGCCAGTGAGCCGTCTCCAGATAACATCATTTTCGTATCTCATTAGACCGCGAAATTTTTTAGTTCCGATTTCCAATGCCATCTCGTATTCAAGTGCTGGATCGGATGCTGCGAAACTTTCAATGATTTCATCTGAAATTCCTTTATTTTTTAACTCTTGACGCAACACTCGCCAACCTGTGCCCCGGGTGTTTCGACGAGTTCGCACCCACATTGCTGCGAATTCATAGTCATCAAGCAATTTAATTTCGGTAAATCGTTTGGCCACTTGAGTAGCCGCCTCAAGTGGCACATTCCGCTTTAATAAGTATTGCTCGAATTGATGACGTGTCATCGGCGAGCGGGTCAATCTTCGCAAACCCATATTTCTAACTTTCTGAAGAAAATCTTCAGTTATTAGAACTTCAGCAGTATCTTCTACCGAATTATGCTGTTTCTTCATCTTCAGTTGCTGCTACTACTGCATCAACTCCAACGCCAAGCTTTTCTTTGATCTTGGTTTCGATGTCATTTGCGAGTTCTGGATTGTCGCGTAGGAAGTTGCGAGCGTTCTCTTTACCTTGACCTAGTTGATCTCCGTCGTAGGTGTACCAAGCGCCAGCTTTGCGAACGATGCCATGTTCGACACCCATGTCAATCAAGCTGCCTTCGCGGCTAATTCCTTCGCCGTAAACAATGTCGAATTCGGCTTGCTTGAATGGTGGAGCAACTTTGTTTTTGACAACTTTGACGCGGGTGCGGTTACCAACAATGTCGGCACCATCTTTTAAAGACTCAATGCGACGAACATCAAGTCGAACAGAAGAGTAGAACTTAAGTGCACGTCCACCGGTTGTGGTTTCTGGAGATCCAAACATCACACCAATTTTTTCGCGCAACTGGTTGATGAAAATTGCTGTGGTGCCGGACTGGTTCAACGCACCTGTAATTTTGCGAAGAGCTTGGCTCATCAAACGAGCCTGCAAGCCCATGTGGCTATCGCCCATTTCGCCTTCAATTTCCGCACGGGGAACCAAAGCTGCAACTGAGTCAATGACAATTAGTGAGATTGCACCAGAGCGGATCAACATGTCAGTAATTTCGAGGGCTTGTTCACCATTGTCTGGTTGGCTAACAAGAAGTGCATCAATATCTACACCAAGAGCTTTTGCATATTCAGGATCAAGTGCATGCTCAGCATCGATAAAGGCGCAGATGCCACCTTGACGCTGGGCATTTGCAATCGCATGGAGGGCCACAGTGGTCTTACCTGAAGATTCAGGACCAAAAACTTCAATTACGCGACCTTTTGGAAGGCCACCGATGCCAAGCGCAATATCGAGGGCAATTGAGCCGGTTGGGATAACTTCGATTGCAGCACGGTCTTCTGTGCCTAGGCGCATAACAGAGCCTTTTCCGAATTGACGCTCAATTTGAGCAAGAGCGGCTTCAAGAGCCTTATCGCGGTCATTTCCAGGGGTGGCAGCGGCCATTTCGTCTCCTCGTGTCGGTGGGTCGGCGCGCAACCTAGGTGCTGGTTGTGACTTGCTCGACCCGCTCTAATTTCCTGTGGAAATTTCGAACTTGGGCGAAAGGTATCAGAACATTTGTTCGAATAGCATATTGAGACTTCGGCGTGTCTCTAACGCTCTTTTGGGGGCAATCCTTCGTGCGCCCAGACTGCTCTCCACACATCTTGTGTCTCAATCCCTGCCGAAAGCGCCTCTTCAACCGTTAGACCATCTAGTTCAACAAGCCGAGTGTCTCGCGCCCAAGAAGCGGCGTAACCAACTCCAAAGTGAGCTTCCATGCGCTGCCAAAAATCAGTCAGCCTCAAGACTTTGAATCTTTCAAAAGTGCATTAGCTAGCACTTCGGCTCCAACCTGCCGATCAGCTTTTGAACCTGGATTAATTGCATAACTTGTTAACCAGCGAATAACCACATCCGCAGAAATTAAGTCAGCGGAGACATTCCAAGTGAGTAATGCATCCATGACTAATTTAGCAATTTCGTCAGGCATCGAATGTAGGTAAGTAATTGCGGAAATTAAAGCTTGCAGATCGTGTTTTCGAAGGCCTTTGATAGCTTCATCTTTTGCGATGAAATCCGCAATTGCATTTAACCCGTCCAAAATATTGGAATTCTTTGAAATAAGTACCGAAAACTCAGACAAATAAGCTTCACGAATTAAGCGATAAATATCGGCTTTTTCAGAAATATGGTTATAAACAGTTGCGCGCGCAATCCCTGAAGTCGCGGCAAGTGACACCATCGAAAGATTTTTAGTTGGACCAGTTTGCAATATTTTTCTTGCAGCTTCACTAATTGCATCTTGCGTGCGTTTAGTGCGCGGCGAGGCCTGTGGACTCACGCCGCTTTTGTGCTAGTAGTTGCAACGGATGGTTGAAGTGGGCGCACCTGGTTTTCAATCCGAGCAGCTTCTACAGAAACAGATCGCATCAAAGTTGAAATTGAAATTTCAAGTGCAGAGCAAATCGCACCAAGCAATTCACTTGATGGTTCTTTTTGTCCACGTTCAATTTCGCTGAGGTAACCAAGTGCAACATTTGCGCGAGCCGAAATATCTCGAAGGGTTGCACCCTGAGCTTTACGTGTATCTCGCAATTGGGAACCAATTACTTCACGCAGCAGCACCATGTTCACCTCCATTTTCAAACATTAGGCAACGCTAGTCAGATTTCCTGCTATTTGCCTGTTTTATTCGGCAAAAACTCAAAATTTTTGGCTTAAGACTGGGTACGAGAAAGGTCTGTCAGACTTACAAGGACATCAAGACACAGCCCAAGAACAGCCAAACAAGTCTGAGATCGAATATCGTCTCTGGTGCCTTGGAACATCAAAGTTTGACTTCGGCTTGAACCAGTTACGCAATCAAATACTGCGATATGTACCTCCCCAACAGGTTTGCCATTTTGAGAATCAGGTCCAGCCACACCAGTGCAGGAAAGCCCAATTCTGCAGTTCATCACTTTTGTGACATTGGTAGCCATAGCGAGTGCAACTTCGGTTGAAACGACTCCGTATTTAAGAATATTTTCAGAAATTTCCAAGACACTTTTCTTGGATTCAGCGGAGTAGGCAACTACCCCACCTTGAAAAACTTCGGAAGCGCCCGCAACTGATGTCAGCAATGCACTTAAGAGTCCCCCAGTTAAAGATTCAGCGGTAGCCAGATTCACTTTTGCATATTTTGCAACTTGAATAGTTGCACGCGCAAATTCCCATTCAGTTGGAGTAAATTCGAGATCGCTTAATTCATCAAGTGCAATTTGGGCTTCATTCATTTTGCTGCTCCTAACAAAACTGGCAGATAGCGAAGGCCGGTATAGGTTGTTAGACCAACTGTAATCCCAAGCAAAATTTGAATTGGGATGTTTAAAAATTCCCAATTTAGACCTAGGTTAACTAGGAAAAAAGAAATGGTTGTGATTTGAAAAGTTGTTTTCATTTTGCCACCGCGATCCGCCGCCAAGACGGTTTTATTGATGACAGCCAATCGCCACAAAGTGATGCCTACTTCGCGAACCAAAATCAAAATGGTGGCAGCCCAAGGCAGCACTCCAATTATTGAAAGCCCAACCCATGCAGCACCAGTCAATGCTTTATCGGCAATCGGATCTGCAATTTTGCCGAAATTCGAAATTAGGTTGTGTTTGCGTGCCAAATACCCATCGATTAAATCTGTAATTGCAGCAATCCAGAAAATCACAACTGCCAGAAATGGATTGTCTAAATTAAATAGCGCATACCAAAAAACCGGTACTAGCAATATTCTTAAAGAAGTATAAAAATTCGGATTGCGCATTAGTTAATTATCTCTTCAACAATTAAGTCAACGCCTTCATTTCCAACCACCACACAAGTAACAAAATCTCCAACTGATAATTCGCGGTCAGTCTCAATTCTGCAAGTTCCATCCACCTCAGGACCTTGGAATTCTGCGCGACCTTCGTAGCCGTCATCGACACTTTCAACCATTACAGTTACTTGCGAACCAATACGCGACTCGGCTTTTTGCGATGTCACCTCATCCACCAAAGTAGTCACATACTCAACTCGACGATTTATTTCAGTCTCGGATAATTTACCCAGCAAATTGAAAGCTTCAGTGCCATCTTCATCTGAATATCCGAAAATTCCGATCGCATCAAGTTCAGCTTCATTTATGAATTCAATTAAAGTTTCTAATTCTTCTATTGTTTCTCCAGGGAAACCCACGATGAAGTTCGATCTAATTCCTGCATCAGGTGAGACTTTGCGAATTTGCCCAATGAGATCCAAAAACTCTTGTTTACCGCCAAACCTGCGCATTCGGCGCAATACGGTTGGTGATGCATGCTGGAAAGACAAATCAAAATAAGGAACAACCTTTTCGGTATTAACAATCGCATGTAGCAGTTGGGGGCGCATTTCTGCTGGTTGCAAATATGAAACTCGAATCCGTTCAATTTTTTCGATACTTGAAAGCGCTGGAAGTAACGCTTCAAGTAAATTCATATCTCCCAAATCTTTTCCGTAAGAAGTCGTGTTCTCACTTACTAGGAAAAGTTCGCGGACACCTCTGTCGCTAAGCCATACGGCTTCAGCAATTATGTCGGTCGGTCGGCGGGAAATAAACGATCCTCTAAAAGCTGGAATTGCGCAGAAGGTGCATCTGCGATCACAACCATTTGCAATTTTTAATGGTGCATATGGTTTTGAATCGAGACGAAGGCGAATTACATCTCCGGAACTTGCTGGTGAATTTCTTTCGGCAGGAGCTTTTGCAGTAGTGAGGCGCCTGTCAATTGGGGCATGACTTTCAATTTTTGCACCACCAACAATATTCGCAAGAGTTTGCCCAATATCTTCGTACGAATCAAAACCGAGCACTGCATCAGCATCTGGAATTTCAGCCGCAAGTTCTTTTCCATAACGCTCTGCCATACAGCCAATCGCTACTACTGCTTTGACTGTGCCGTCAGCTTTTAAATCTGCAGTTTGCAAGATAGTTTGGATTGAGTCTGTCTTGGCGGTTTCAACAAAACCGCAAGTATTGACTAACACTGCACTTGCATCATTGGGATCTTCAACCAATTGCCAGCCTGCATTTGAAAGTCGAGCGGCGAGCTCATCACTGTCGGTTTCGTTTCTCGCACAACCGAGGGTGAGAATGTGAACCGTCTTCGTTACTTGACTCATGAGGCTTAGCCTACGAGAAGCACTCTTGATTATGAGATTGGGAAAGTAATTTCTACTGGCGAGCCAATTTCGCCAAGTTTTCCTAAATTTTCATCATTTACAGTTACATCCACAACGCCAGAATCTCCAATTATCAACGCAACACTTGCTGAATCGGTGAGAGTGATTATGTCGCCTGCATTAAGAAAGCTTGAAAACAAAGAGTTTCCAGCTGAACCAGTAGCGGTGACCCAACTTCTACCACTTGCTTGCAACACAACTGAGACTCCCAATGTATTACTCGAATCATTTGTTTGGTTTGGATTCGGTGTTGTGGTCGGGGAAGTGCTCGGGGCCTGCGATTCGGTAATTGTCACATCAGTTTGCGGAAGTGAATCCGATTGTTCACCTCTTGACAGGTAGGCAAATACTGCAATAGCTACTACAACTACAAAACCGATGATTGCGTATAACCAATTTGGATTGCGTTTAACAGGCAGTGGAGATTTGCCATGTTTTTCGAAAATATTTAAATCGCCAGATTGCGACTGACCTACTCTTGCAAAACTAGGTGAATTTGCAGGCAAATCTTGATCAAATAACTCGAGGAGTTCTGATTCATTAACCTTTAGTGAAACTGCAATTAAGCGAATTTGATTTCTAACGAAAACCGGAAGATCAAGGCTTTGCCAATCTTCCGCCTCAATTAGCGAAATGACGTCTTTGCGAAGCTTGGTTGCGGCTGCAACTTGTTCAATGGTGAGATTTTGTGCAAGGCGTAATTCGGTAATACGACGACCAACCGCCATAGCGCACTCCCACCTTGACCCCTAGTGGAAGTGTAAAACCCATGGAGCATGGGTGACAAAATTATTTTGGTTGCAAACTGTCCAAAACTTCATCGAGGGCCTCGACGGGAATTAGGACTTCTCGGGCTTTTGCACCCTCAGAAGGACCAACAATCCCACGTACTTCCATCAGGTCCATTAGGCGACCTGCCTTTGCAAATCCGATTCGGAGTTTTCGTTGCAGCATTGATGTTGACCCCTGTTGCGCATTAATTACCAGTTCAACTGCGAGTAAAAGTGTCTCGAGGTCGTCCCCTATGTCTGAATCAACATCTGAACTTCGGGAAGTTACTTGATTGACATCTTCGCGATATTCTGGTTCCGCTTGCCCTTTGCAGTGATTCACTACCTTGCGGATTTCCGCCTCACTCACAAATGCCCCCTGAACACGCATGGCTTTACTTGCACCCATAGGCAAAAACAGTGCGTCGCCTTGGCCCACCAGCTTGTCAGCGCCTGGTTGATCGAGAATAACTCGGGAGTCAGTTGCACTCGAAGTTGCAAATGCAAGACGGCTAGGCACATTGGCTTTGATCAAACCAGTTACAACATCTACTGAAGGTCGCTGAGTTGCGAGCACCAAGTGGATGCCAGCTGCGCGCGCAAGTTGAGTTATTCGAACAATGCTGTCTTCAACATCTCTTGGCGCAACCATCATCAAATCTGCAAGTTCATCCACAACCACAAGTAGATACGGATAAGGTCGCAAAACACGTTTGCTATCTGGTGGTAGCGATACTTTCTTTTCTTTTACAGCTTTGTTGAAATCATCAATGTGTCTAAAACCAAACGCAGCCAAGTCGTCGTAACGATGATCCATTTCCTTGACAACCCATTGCAAAGCTTCAGCCGCTTTCTTTGGATTGGTAATGATTGGTGTGATTAGATGTGGAACACCTTCATATGCAGCAAGTTCTACTCGCTTTGGATCCACTAGAACCAGTCGCACTTCTTGCGGAGTGGCTCTCATCAAAATAGAAGTGATTAATGAATTGATGCAAGATGATTTTCCTGCACCGGTTGCTCCTGCAACTAAAAGGTGTGGCATCTTCGCAAGATTGGCTAGAACAAATCCACCTTCAACATCTTTACCTATACCAACCGCGAGTGAATGCGAATCGTTTGTGGCAATTTTGCTTCTAAGTACATCTCCTAGAGCAACCAATTCACGATCGCTATTTGGAATTTCAATACCTACAGCAGACTTACCTGGAATTGGAGAAAGAATTCGCACATCAGAGTTGGCAACTGCATAGGAAATATTTTTAGAAAGTTGCGTGATTCGCTCGACCTTCACACCGACGCCAAGTTCTACTTCGTAACGAGTAACAGTTGGTCCACGTTGGACACCTGAAACATTTGCGTCGATATCGAATTCTGCAAATACCGACATCAACGCTTCTCTTACAGCTTCGGTCGCCTTGGTATTCGCCTTCGGCGCTGGTCCTTCACTTAACAATTCAAGTGGCGGAAGTTTGTATGGAAGTTCTAGAGGCAGCACACCAGGCTTATTTGTGACTGCAGGAGTTGGTTGTGAAATGGTTTTACGTACCAATTCCAAAACTGCAGTATCAGACACTTCTGGGACAGTGTCGTTCGGAATTACTACTGGAATTTCTTCGGTTAAATCCTCAGCTAGCTCTTCTTCAGCTTCCTCTGCCTCTTCTTCATCTTCCTCAACTTTTTCAACAAGTGCGACTTCTTCGAAAGGTTTGTCGGCTTCGTAAGTTTCTAATTCAGGTTCTTGCGATGTTTCTCGTTGTGGAATTCGAACCTTAACTGCTTTGAATCCACCAGCGATTTTTTGTGGCACTCGCTTGATAGGAGTCTTAGTCACTATGAGGATTCCAAAGAACCAGATAATTACATATAGAATTGATGCGAGTGCAACCCCGCCTGCGGATGCAATAGGCGCACTCAAAATCCAACCAATAAATCCACCGGCGTCATTCATTTTATTTGCGCCATCACTAGGTGTTGGAATTTCTTTATAAATATGCCACAGTGAAATCATTGAAAAAATAATTGCAGTTCCGCCGACGCTCACTCGACCAGTATTTGCTGAATCTTCAGGATGGCGAAGAACGCGAATGGCTAGCATCAGAATTAATACTGGAACAAGCGCGTCAAAAGCGCCCACCAAACTGGTGACAATCATGCCGAGAAATGCAACAAGCCAATTTTCGACACCAAACCAAATCGAAGTTGCAGTAGATACGGAAAGCGCGACTAGCGCTAAGCCAAGACCATCACGGCGATGCTCGGGATCTAGGCCTTTTGCATCTGCGCCAATTGACCTTGCGACTGAACCAAGACCGTGGCCAATTCCAACCCAAACATATTTAATGCCGCGACCCACTGCAGCCAGTGCGCGCGCAAACCCCGATGCTCCTGTTGTGGACTTAGATTTTCGGGCGCTCTTAGAGGAAGGTCTTTTGGTCGCCATAAGGGGTAAATCTAGCCAGCAGTTCGTGCGTAAACCCTTGTTTTTTGCTCGTGTCTAGCGGATTTGCGAACTCAGGCTTCGATAACTACAGGCACAATCATCGGCCGGCGCCTGTGTGCTTCATTCACCCATTTACCAACAATTCGGCGAACTAGTTGTTGCAATTGCATTTGGTCGGTCATACCTTCGCGCAGCGCAGCTTCCAAACCGTCACGAACCAAAATTATTACTGGTTCAAAAATTGACTCATCTTCTGCAAAACCGCGGGCGTGAATTTCTGGACCAACCACGACTTTGCTCGTTTGCGAATCAACCGCAACCACGCAAGAAATGAATCCTTCTTCACCGAGAATTCGTCGGTCTTTCAATGATACTTCTGAAATATCTCCGACTGATGCTCCATCAACGTAAACATATCCGCAAGGTACAGCTCCAACGATCCTTGCTTTGCCATTTTCCAAATCAACAACAACGCCATCTTCAGCCAAAACAACATTGTTTGGATTTACACCAGACTTGATGGCAAGGTTTGCATTTGCCCGCAAGTGGCGGGGTTCGCCATGCACTGGCATAACATTCTT
>JAHEEQ010000316.1 GCA_024640585.1 Micrococcales bacterium | reverse complement strand
CAGATTGTGATGCGGGAGTGAAATAAGAAACCACGATCACGGAAAGCACGGCTGATTTCACCGGAGAAATCTTTGAACTCAATGTTTCCATCTTTCCATTTTGTTGACAGCAAATCGCAGCAATGCACGGCGACCTCGCGGCCCGGCATCATAATCCGCTCAAGCTCATCTATCAGGAATACGAATTGTTCCATAAATGATTCAAGCCCGTCGCAGTTACCCATGTCCTGAACGTCGCTTGAATATGTGAACAAGTCGGCAAATGGCGGACTGAACACCGAGAAACCGATTGAGTTGCTCGGCAATGTTCTGGCTACGCGAACGCAATCGCCGTGATAGATAGTCCAGTTCGGTGTTTCTTTTTTGGTTATGTTTTCATTCATAAATGTGATTTTATCCGTTTTAGTTAATGAGTCTTTTGTGAATCTGACCAGTTCTTTCATTTGTTCATGCTGCAATTCTTTCCGCACGATTGCTTTCATCACTCCGTTTTCAGAATCGGTCTGGACGATATAGCGATGCACCTGACGCTTTTGTCCGAAACGGTGGATGCGCTTTCCGCATTGATAAAACGTCTCAAACGAGTGATTCAATCCGACGTAAATATCATTCCGGCAATGCTGCCAGTTCATTCCGAATCCGGCGATCTTGCCCTTGCTAATGATGACGCGCTTTTCTCCACTTGAAAACGCATTGAGATTAGATTCCTTGGTTTCTAGCGAGTCGCTGCCAGTGACCTCCACGGCATCTGGAATCAACGATGAAAGCAATGAGCTTTCCTCGTTTGAATAACACCAAACGATAAACTCCTCTTTTGAGGCGTTCACTATTTCGGCGGCAGCTTCGCACCTGTCGCGTAAAGTGCGGCGATTCTCGCGGTGCAATTCAGTTGCGCTAACATTGGATGCGCGAAACAAATCTTCACTTCCAGTTTCGGCGCGTTGATCTACGTTGACTGTTATTACCTCCGTCCGAACTTTCGGCAAATCATAGCCTCTGTCAGAGAATCCGATGTCGGATGGTTTGCCAATGCAACATGCCCAAGACGCAACCCATATCCAGAACGATTCCTCAGCGTGGCCCTTTAGCCGCCACGTTCCGGTATCAAACGTATCGTTCACGAAATACGTCGCCAACATTTGAGCGGGCGAACAGATTCCCAGGAACGCGGCGTGTTGCCCTAGCTCTGTGAAATCGTTTGGCGACGGGGTAGCTGTGCAACAAAGACGATATGGCGTGGCTTGGAAAATCTCTGTGAGTTGCTGGCGGGTTTTTCCGTTGAACGATTTCAGGATTGAAGATTCGTCCAGAACTACCCCAGCGAAGATTGAGCAGTCAAAGTTTTCTAGTCGCTGATAGTTGACGATGTTGATGCCATTCGTATCTACGTCTTTAGGTTCGCGGCAAAGCGTTGTTTTAATTCCAAACTTTGCGCCTTCACGATACGTCTGCGAGCCTACAGCGAGCGGTGCAATGATAATCACAGGCTTTCCGGTATGGCGATTAACCTGTGATGCCCATTCAAGTTGCTGAATGGTTTTGCCAAGCCCGCACTCCTCAAACAAAGCGCAGCGACCTTTGCGGATTGCCCATGTGATAATCATTTGCTGCCAATCAAACAATGGCGCAATGAACGGCAATGGCTCAAACCCCGCGTTTCCAATTAGTTTAATTTTCCCCTCAATAAATGTTTCGTAGCTTGTTTTACTCATAATTTTGTCAAGTGACGTGGCAACCATACTCACACAACCGCTTATGTCAAAACTTTTCTTTGAATTGGGCTAAAAAAGATTTCTGAAAATAATTGTTGCAATGGTATATGCGGGTATATATATTACGCGCATAGATGAAACGAGCGCACCGCCAAAACAAGATTCCACGGCTATTTAAAATCAAGCCGGAGCTGGACAAGACTCTTCGCTGCCACTCCAAAAAAACCAGCATCAACCAGACCCGAATTGTCGAGCTGGCGTTGGTGGAATACTTCGCCGTCAAACGCTAATGTTATGAATCCCCCCGAACCAATCAGCACGGAAAAGAAGGTTCGCCCCATCCAAAAGCTATGGG
>JAHEEQ010000315.1 GCA_024640585.1 Micrococcales bacterium | reverse complement strand
TGACGAAAATCTTGGCAAGAGAATCTGTGCCTGCTGCTGGAAACGTCACTTCATCGGGTTCTGTTGGATATTTGCCGCAAGACCCACGTACAGGTGATTTGAGCATAACTGCGATTGATCGCATATTGTCAGCAAGAAATCTAGATAAAGTAATTTCAAAAATGCGACAAGCGGAAGTTGATATGACTTCAACTGATCCAGCCATTTTTGATAAGGCCATGCGTAGATACTCAAACAGCGAAGCTGAATTTCAAGCTGCTGGTGGTTACGCAGCTGAGTCTGAAGCCTCTGCGATTGCCTCTAGCCTTGGCTTACCTGTCCATGTATTGCAACAGGAACTCGGAACTCTTTCTGGTGGACAGCGACGTCGAATTGAATTGGCAAGAATTTTGTTTAGTGGTCATGACACTTTACTTTTGGATGAACCTACGAACCACCTAGATGCTGATTCCGTTATTTGGCTTAGATCTTTTTTGCAAAATTATGCTGGTGGAGTTGTGGTTATCACGCACGATACCGATTTATTGGAAGCAACTGTAAATCGTATTTTTTATCTCGACGCTAATCGTTGCGTTTTGGATGTCTACAACATGGGCTGGAAACGTTATTTGCAGCAAAGAGAAGCAGATGAAAGAAGACGTAAGCGTGAACGTGCTAACGCCGAGAAACAGGCTGATACTCTGATTTCACAAGCGGAGAAAATGCGCGCTAAAGCAACAAAGGCAAAAGCTGCTCAATCGATGTTAAAGCGAGCGGAAAGATTGACTAGCAATCTTGAAGCCGAACGAGCAAACGACCGCGTTGCGAAATTAAGGTTCCCAACGCCTGCAAGTTGTGGCAAAACACCTTTGATGGCAACCGGCTTATCTAGAACTTACGGCTCTACAGAGATTTTCACTGACGTAGATCTAGCTATTGATAAAGGTTCAAGAGTTGTAGTTCTTGGACTAAATGGTGCTGGAAAGACAACATTATTGAGAATTCTCGCAAGTGTTGATGCGCCAGATACTGGTGAAATTATGCCTGGTCATGGGCTAAAGATTGGTTACTACGCGCAAGAGCATGAAACCTTAAATCCTGAGAAATCGGTCCTCGAAAATATGCTGAATTCAGGTGTTGACCTAACGGAGCGCGAAGCTCGTTCTGTTCTAGGCTCATTCTTATTTACAGGCGATGATGTTTTGAAACCTGCAGGAGTTTTGTCAGGAGGTGAAAAAACAAGACTTGCGCTTGCAACTTTGGTTGTATCTGCAGCGAATGTTTTATTGCTAGATGAGCCGACAAACAACTTAGACCCAGCGTCACGCCATGAAATACTCACAGCCTTGCAAACTTATTCTGGAGCGGTTGTCTTAGTCTCGCACGATGAAGGAGCGGTGCTGGCGCTAAACCCAGAAAGAGTTTTGTTGCTTCCCGATGGTGTTGAGGATCTATGGAATGATTCCTATGCCGAATTGATTAGTCTGGCTTAATCCTCAGGCAAGTTTCTAAGCGCAACCACATATACCGCAATTGCGAATATAGCAATCAAAATCCACTGGCCTACATATCCCAAATGAGGTCCTGCTGTAATTTCAGGTAGGGGCAATTTTTCTAAGCCTTTTATATTTGGACTTGTTAATTCCAAATAGATCAAATCTCTGTCTTTAATAATTGTGGAGGGGGAGTTGGTTTGATTTATTGGTAAATCACTTGGATCTTTGCTAAAGACATGAATATTTCTTATTCTTGCAACAATATTGTTTAGTTGAATATTTTGCATAAATACTGGTTGTTGAGCCCAACCTAATGCTAAAACAATTTTCTCATCGTTAATTTTGTATTCAACAAGGGCTATATATCCAGGTATTCCATCCAAACTCTGTTTGCGCCACCAAGTGATTTTGCTCGCCACATTTCCACGCATTTTCACTGACAAATACTCCGAATCATCCCTTGATTCCAAATCTGATACCGAGGAAACATCAATTGGATCTTTAGAGTAGGCGTATTCGAGTTTAGTATTTAGAGCATCACGTTCGATGTGGCGAGTCCATTGCCATTTTGCAGCGATCACGGCCAAAGGAAAAAC
>JAHEEQ010000312.1 GCA_024640585.1 Micrococcales bacterium | reverse complement strand
TTGAAAACAGCCGTCAAAGTTGCCGCAGAGCTGAGTGGAGAAGCTAAAAATGCACTGTATGACCGTGCATTGGCGCTCAAGCAAATGTCAGCGTCATAAAGGTTTGGTGCGGCTGGCGGGGCGCCAAGACTTATTCGTCGTTGTTCGTCTTTTAGCGCCACACTATGAGTGTCAAATCACAAACCCTGAAAGAGCCCCTAAGCTTTTCAAATATCCAAATTCAATTTCATATGTGCGTACATCGTATCTTTTACAGCTGTATTAAATCGTTGAGATAACCAACTTGTTTTCCGATACCACGTAGGTGTATCCGCAGCCTCTTCCAAATGATGCTCAAGCGCATCCTGAAATTGCCCAGCCTCTCGCATATGGTCTTGTGCTAATTTGATCCCATTAATTCGTAAATGTGTAAACACATCAATGCAACTAGGGCCATCATCACAACGATGAACAACCTTGCGAATAAATGAACCAAGTTCATCTTGGCGGGAAGATAAATCAGCACATTCTTTCCGCACTTTTTGCGACAAAATAATTCTAGGAAGGTCAGCCACTTGGCTTTCAAGTTTGTAAGCCTCAACAAACGCTGGGCCAAAAACCATTGGGGCAACACTTTGACCTGTTCTGTGCAATACAGGACCTTTGGTTATTCCCCCGCGACTAAGGTACTTTGTTGAGAGCCACTGCCGCGAAATATGAAAAGCAGCAAACAAGATCGTTGCTAGTCCAACCTCTGAAGCAGGGCAAGATGCTATGACGAAATCAGAAAAAGTATGCACCCTTAAATCTACGGGGCCACTTTTCAAACCAAGCGTTGTCATCAAATCATCTGCAACGCCATCAAAGTTCCAATCTAACGCTTGGAAAATTGCGGCAACACTTCCATGCAGCGGAGGTTCATCTTTAATTGATTTATTTATAAGTTCAGTAAACCCCAGTATGTCAATAAATAAAACATACCGTTCCTCGTATTGATCGAATCCTTTAGGAGCATCATCTTCGCGGAGCTCAGGATCAAGTGAACCCACATCGACGGCGGAAGAAGACAAGCGCAAGACTTGTTGAACTTCATCTTCACTATGCAAGTTCAGCACAACATCGGGTGCAACTTCGCTTGCTGATCCACCCTCTTGTTTGATATTTTTGTTTATCGGTTCCGTCACCGTTTTAGACGCCTGCCAGATGCTGCTTGAAGTACTCTTTAATGCTGGCCTCACTGATTTCACTAGAGGCAGTAGTTGCTGTATAAGCGAGCTGCCAAGGCCCGTTAGGGTCGTGCGAAAGGTTAACTAGAGCTCGACTTGACAAGTTACCAAACTGGGCCAAAACATCACTTATCGCCTTGTTTGCATCGGTCGCGAACTCTGGCAAAGGAGACCAGTACTTGACAAAAGTATCATTTGCCGAAATTGCATCAGGTCCGAAAACCTTGAGCTGGTGGTACAACGACTCAATCACTGGTCCGTACTTCCACGCTTGGAATGTTTCGCTCACCAACGCGGAATCCGTCCGCGCTAACAACAACCCATGCGCAAGATACAAGAGTTTCTGAATTTTGAGGTTAGTAATGCTGATCCCGGACTTGCTAGCCTCTAAAAGCAGAGTCTTTGCAGCTAATTTGGGCTCGTACATAGTGTTCTCCGATCTGCCTTCTCATCATTAGTTTTGCTAAACGAATGAAACAAAGGGCTGTATAGACATACAGATGCTGGTCTTGAATTATCACTCATTTCCAAACATTACGTTGACTAGCCCAAGCAGTGCCTATGCAACAGGCGTACGCTCATGACGACCAAGCATATAAACTATTGACAATCATCATCCGATAGCTTATATTGCACACATCTGAACGGCAATCCTGCTGCGAGGAACGGAAGGCTGCATGAGCCCTCGAATTGCACAACACGCGATTTGAGGAGGACTTATGTCTTTTCGCGCCACCTCACCGGACGAGGTTAAACCGGACACTCTACTCACAGCAAAAGATGCCCAACACTGCTTGGGCATCGGCCCCACAACACTCAACAAGTTCGTTCGCCTCAAATGGTTGACGCCCGTACGCTTTAGCAAGCGTCTGGTA
>JAHEEQ010000130.1:8338-10695 GCA_024640585.1 Micrococcales bacterium | reverse complement strand
AGAAAAAGAAGCCTTCTTGGCTGCAATGACTAAGTACATGAAAAAAGTTTCTGCCGAGGCAGACAAAAACAATCACACATTGCTGGTTGGCGATTTAAATGTTGGGCATACCGAACTAGACATCAAGAACTGGAAGGGAAATCTCGGTAAGGCCGGATTTCTCGAATCCGAACGCAAATATTTTGACGACTGGTTTAAGAAGTATGGCTGGGTCGATTTGGGTCGAGTTCATGCGGGTGAAGTGCCAGGCCCTTACACATGGTGGTCTGCCCGTGGTCAAGCCTTCGACAATGACACTGGTTGGCGCATCGACTACCAGCTAGCAACTCCTGAGTTGGCCAAGCATTTGAAATCAATCACAGTCGGCAAAGCCTCAAGTTATGCAGAGCGCTGGAGTGATCACGCACCTGTGACTGCAGTCTTTCGCAAGTAGAGTGCGCCAATGACCAGTGACATATGGGCGCGAATTGCCCTCGTCCTCTTCTTTATCATTATTTCCGCACTCTTTGTGGCTGCCGAGATTGCGCTAGTTTCATTGCGCGAAACCCAGGTCCAGCAATTAGCGAGCCGCGGTAAAAGGGGCAAAGTACTTGCAAAACTCATGGAAGACCCAACCCGCTTCCTTGCCGCAGCTCAAGTTGGAATTACTTTCACTTCCTTCATATCTGCAGGTCTTGGTGCATCTGAAATTGCTCCAGTTCTCGAACCTGTTTTGAAAGAAGCGGGTTTGGGTGGAGATGGCGCTGGAACAATTGCGTTTATTGGTGTGACTTTGATTGTTGCTTATGTCTCATTGGTTCTCGGAGAACTTGTACCGAAAAGATTGGCGATTCAAAAATCTGAATCACTTGCCTTAATTTTTGCCCTTCCGGTTGAGATTATTGCGCGTGCAACAAAGCCATTTATTTGGTTGTTGACTCGCTCAACAAATGGTGTGCTTCGTATTTTTGGTATCGATCCAAAAGCTAGCCGCGAAATGATGAGCGGTGAAGAACTTCGCGACATCGTTGCAGCACACGAAGAGTTGACAGACGAAGAACGCGAATTGATTGACGAAGTCTTTGAAGCTCAAGATCGTGAGTTGCGCGAAGTCATGCAACCTCGAACCGAAGTTGAATTCCTAGATGGCGAGATGCCAGTTTTCAAAGCGGCAAAAATGATTTCCGAACTTCCACACTCTCGCTATCCAGTTATGGGTGAGAGCCCAGATGATGTAATTGGATTTGTTCATATTCGCGACATACTCGATCCAGCAATGGCAGAGCGTTCAATTCGCTTAAGTGAACTCGCTAGAACTTTGGAACGCTACCCAGGCACAAAAGGTGTAATTCCAACGCTTTCAGACATGCGAAGAAAGAATGTGCACTTTGCACTAGTTGAGGATGAATACGGTGGAACTGCCGGCATTGTCACGCTTGAGGATTTAGTTGAAGAACTAATTGGTGACATCAAGGATGAATACGACGAACTAGAAACCTTGGTGGTTCGTGGTGAAGTTTCCGTTGACGGTGGCATGAATTTAGAAGACTTCCTCGAACTTACAGCAATAGAACTTCCAGAAGGCCCGTACGAAACTGTGGCTGGATATGTGGTTGCGGAACTTGGGCAACTTCCAGAAGTAGGTATGAGCATCGATTTTGAGGATCATCGTTTGATTGTTTTGGAAGTTGAGAATCGTCGCGCAACTCGGATAAAAGTTGAAGAAATTCAACCTACAGACGCTCCTGAATAAAGCACCTTTGAGAGAATAGCCCAATGACTAAGCCGCGCGCACTTTCTGGCATTCAGCCAACTGCAGACTCCTACCAAATTGGAAACTATCTTGGAGCGTTGCGTTACTGGCTTGAGATGCAGGATTCTCACGATTGCTTTTACATGATTGCCGATATGCATGCACTCACGGTTGGCCCGACTCCTGAAGAAATGCATCACCGCACTCTTTCTTCTTTTGCCCAGCTGATTGCACTTGGTCTAGACACTGACAAGTCAACTCTTTTCGTGCAGTCCCAAGTCAGCCAGCACGCGGAATTGATGTGGGTTTTATCCTGCCTAACTGGTTTTGGCGAAGCCGGTCGCATGACGCAGTTCAAGGATAAATCCCAAAAAGCAGGCAGTGATTCAACCAACGTGGGTCTGTTCACTTACCCAATCTTGCAAGCAGCAGATATTTTGATTTATCAAGCGGATGCGGTTCCGGTTGGTGAAGATCAACGTCAACATCTTGAACTTACTCGCGATCTTGCGCAACGTTTTAACTCTCGTTACAAACAAACTTTCGTGGTTCCAAAACCGCACATCGTAAAAGACACCGCAAAAATCACGGACTTGCAAGAGCCGACTGCGAAGATGAGTAAATC
>JAHEEQ010000130.1:2704-8238 GCA_024640585.1 Micrococcales bacterium | reverse complement strand
CAACGCCACACACCTTCCTTGTCATTCAAGATTTCTAGGCGCTTTGCTGCGCCAGAGTCGCGTGAATCGAAGATGAAGCGGTGTGCGTTCACAATTGCGGCTGGTCCGAAGTAATTTCCATCAGTCCAAAACACTGGGCATGAAGTGGTGCAAGCAGCACACAAAATGCACTTAGTTGTGTCATCAAACTTTGCGCGATCTTCAATTGTTTGCAGACGTTCTTTGGTTGGCTCATGACCTTCTGTAATTAAGAAAGGCATTACCTCGCGATAGGCCTTGAAGAATGGTTCCATGTCTACAACTAAATCTTTTTCTAGTGGCAAACCCTTGATAGCCTCAACAGTCACTGGCTTTGAGATATCTAGGTCTTTTACCAAAGTCTTGCAAGCCAAGCGGTTTAGACCATTAATTCGCATTGCATCTGAGCCACAAATACCGTGACCGCAAGAACGACGGAAAGTGAGGGTTCCGTCCACGTCGCCTTTGATTTGGTGAAGTGCATCCAAAATGCGATCTGTTGGGTAGCAAGGAATTATGTAGTCTTCCCACTTTGGTTCTTGGTCAACTTCAGGATTGAAGCGGCGGATGCGGAAAGTGACATCCGAAGTCTTAAGTGCATCTACTGTCTTTGACATTAGTACTTACGCTCCATCGGTTGGTAACGGGTGATGACTACTGGTTTGTAGTCAAGTTTCACACCATCATTTGTTTTGTATGCCATTGTGTGTTGCATAAAGTTTGCGTCATCGCGAGTCGGGTAGTCCTCGCGCGCGTGACCGCCACGTGACTCTTTGCGGGCAAGTGCACCAACCACCAAAACTTCTGCGAGTTCTAGCAAGAATCCGAGCTCAATCGCTTCCAGTAAGTCAGTGTTGTAACGCTGACCGCGATCCATGATGCCCACGTTCTTAAAGCGTTCGCGAATTGCGCGCACATCATTTAGGGCTTGGGTCAAAGTTTCTTCAGTGCGGTAAACCTGAGCATTCATGTCCATGGTTTCTTGCATTTCGCGGCGAAGGATATGCACGCGCTCCGAACCATTGCTGTTTCGCAAAGTTTCCATCATGGCTTCTACTTGCGCAGAACCATTTTCTGGAAGCACTGGCCATTCTGATTCATTTGCGAAATTCGCTGAAGCAACACCTGAACGCTTACCAAACACGTTGATGTCTAGTAGCGAGTTTGTTCCGAGACGGTTTGCACCATGAACTGAAACACAAGCACATTCACCAGCAGCGAAGAGCCCCGGGACTACATCAGTGTTGTTTCGCAAAACTCGTGTTTCGATGTCGGTTGGAATTCCGCCCATCGCATAGTGAGCTGTCGGGAAAACCGGAACTAATTCTTTAACTGGATCCACACCCAAATAGGTACGTGCGAATTCAGTGATGTCTGGAAGCTTTGCTTCGATCTGTTCTTTTGGAAGGTGAGTGAGATCGAGGTAAACATAATCTTTACGTGGACCAGCACCGCGACCTTCGCGAACTTCTTGCACCATAGCGCGTGCAACCATGTCGCGTGGCGCCAAGTCTTTGATTGTTGGTGCGTAACGTTCCATGAATCGTTCACCTGATTCATTTCGCAGGATGCCACCTTCACCACGCGCACCTTCGGTTAGCAATACACCAAGTCCTGCAAGACCCGTTGGATGGAATTGGTAGAACTCCATGTCTTCAAGTGGAAGTCCTTTGCGGTAAACCACGCCCATTCCATCGCCAGTCAAAGTGTGTGCATTTGATGTGGTTTTGAAAACTTTACCAAAACCACCAGTTGCAAATACAACTGACTTGGCATGGAAAATGTGAATCGTTCCGGTTGAAAGTTCTACAGCAACTACACCAGCAGCGCGTGGTGCACCTTCTGTTTCATCTAGCAATAAATCCAAAACATAAAACTCGTTGTAAAACTCAACATTTTGTTTGATGCAGTTTTGATAAAGAGTTTGCAAAATCATGTGGCCAGTGCGGTCGGCTGCATAGCAAGCGCGACGAACTGCGGCTTCACCGTGGTTGCGAGTGTGGCCACCAAAACGGCGCTGATCAATTCGACCTTCAGGTGTGCGGTTGAATGGCAATCCCATTTTCTCAAGATCGATAACTGCATCAATTGCTTCTTTGCACATAACTTCAGCAGCGTCTTGATCGACAAGGTAGTCGCCACCTTTAACTGTGTCGAAGGTGTGCCATTCCCAGTTGTCTTCCTCAACATTTGCAAGAGCCGCACACATACCGCCTTGTGCGGCACCCGTGTGACTGCGAGTTGGGTAGAGCTTGGTCAAAACGGCAGTGTGTGCGTTCTTGCTCGCTTCCAACGCAGAACGCATACCTGCGCCACCTGCACCGACAATCACTACATCGAACTTGTGAACTTCAACCACTTCAACAACCTTAGATATTTGGATCGAATGTGAAAATTACGTATGTACCTAGAATCAGAATGAAAACAGTTGCGCTAAACAAAATTGTTTTCAACCAAAAACGAGTTCCATTACGTTCTGCATAATCATTGATGATGGTGCGCAAACCGTTTGTTCCGTGAATCATTGCCAGCCAAAGCTGAAGCAAATCCCACATTTGCCAAAACGGACTTGCGTAACGGCCAGCGACAAATGCGAAGTTGATGCGCTGCACACCGCCATCCAAAATGTTCATGATAAACAAGTGGCCAAGAACTAAGAAAACCAAAACTAAACCTGAAATGCGCATAAAAAGCCATGACACCATTTCGAAGTTGGTTCGAGATTGTTGACGTGTACGTGGAGCTTCTAGTGCCGAACTCATGCGCCAACTCCAAACACGGTTGCGAGGGTGTGTTTCATCATGAAGTATGCACCTGGCACCATAATTGCAAACCAAACAATCATGATTGCCCACAGCATCACACGGTGATATTTCGGACCCTTGGCCCAGAAATCAACCAAAACAATTCGCACACCGTTCAGCGCGTGGAACAAAACGGCGCCGACCAAACCAACTTCAAGCAAATTGACGATTGGTGTTTTGTAGGTGTCGATGACAGCGTCGTACATTTCAGGATCAACGCGTACTAGTGCTGTGTCCAAAACGTGTACAAATAAAAATAGAAAAACCGCGACACCAGTGATGCGATGGGCCACCCAGGACCACATGCCTTCACGGCCACGGTAGAGCGTTCCGGTCTTTCCCGCCACGGGGGAGCCTCCTAGTGCTGGATATAGGGCAAGACTACTCGCGGCTCGTGAGTACGGCAGAGTGTGAACGCTCACATTAAAACCTTGCATAAATGCAGTAATACTGCAATACTGTATTTATGGCTAAAGCACGTAAAGATCTAGAACCACCAGCAGAGATACCGGCGTATGTTTTCCACGGCTGCATCTCCCTGCAGGGCAGAGGAGTGGTCACCCTGCCAATCGCATTGCGCCGCAAACTCCACCTTGACGAGAAGGGCTCCCAAGTTGAGGTCGTTGAGCGAACAGACGGTGTAATTGAGCTCCGTCCCCTTCTGGCAATCCCAGCCGATGAAGCGTGGTTCTGGACTCCAGAATGGCAAGAGATGGAACGCGAAGCTGACGAAGACATCAAGGCAGGTCGAATGTCTGGGCCATTCACAAAATCTGAGGCGCGCAAACATCTCGAATCGCTGATGGACTGATGCGCCAAGTTTTCCTTGCAAAGTTTGATCGAGATTTCAAGAAGCTGAAACTTGAGCACAAAAAACTCTTTCTGGAAATGCACGAGAAATTTACCGAAGACTTAACAAATACAGTAAATGAAAATCTCATGCATTCAAAGAAATATCGAATTCGCATTCTCAAAAATACCGATGAAATCTGGGAACTAACTTGGTCTTACTCGCGCCCAGACGGACGCGCAACTTTTCATATAGCGGAAATCGATGGTGAACCGACAATTGTTTGGCGGCGCATTGGTGACCACTATATTTTCAAGCAGCCTTAAATTTCTTTTGTCGCCATGTCTTTGAGCGCATCGCCAGTAAGGCGATAGACAGTCCATTCATCCATGGCCACAGCACCATGAGCTTCATAGAAGTCGATAGATGGCTTATTCCAATCTAGAACCCACCATTCAAATCGACCGTACCCGCGATCAACACAAATTTGTGCGAGGTGTTTCAAGAGCGCTTTGCCAATTCCGGTTCCGCGATGTTCTGGTTTTACATATAAGTCTTCTAAATACAGTCCATGTTTTCCGAGCCAAGTCGAAAAATTCAAGAACCACATTGCAAAACCAACTACTTCACCATCAACCACTGCAACATGTGCATACGCAGCAGGCTTACCAGTTTTTGATTTTGTCTCGCTAAACAGAGCGGCATGCAGATCTTCAATGGTTGCTTCTACTGCATCTGGTTCTTTTTCGTAAATAGCGAGATCAACAACTAGTTGATGAATTGCCGGAACATCAGCCACAGTCGCTTCGCGAATTTCAAAACTCATGCACGAAACTTACATAAACTAAAAGTGAGGGCAACCAGTTGGTCACCCTCACTTAAGAAGTTGGCGCTAGTTATGCCTTCTTGGTTTCCCAGAAGATTGCGTCGATTTCTTCGATCTTCTTGATCAATTCATCAGCTTTGGCAACATCGTTGGTTCCCTTGGTTCCGGTGGCACCAGCTAGTTTGGTTGCGGTGTTGAAAAGTTCGTGAAGTTGTGGGTATTTTTCAAAGTGATTTGGCTTGAAGTAGTCAGTCCATAGAACCCATAGGTGTTCTTTGACCATGTGGCTGCGTTCTTCTTTGATTGTGATTGAACGAGCCTTGAAGTCTGCATCGTCGGAAGCGTTGTGCTTCTCCATGCAAGCCTTAACTGACTTAGCTTCGATCAGCGCCTGAGCTGGATCGTAGATGCCGCAAGGCAAATCGCAGTGGGCTGAAACTGTTTGAATCTTGAGCATATTTCCTCCAGAAGTTGAGGGTCGGCAGACTACCGCTGTGATGAAATTTTGGCAGGTCCGGATGGCTCGAGTGCAGGGCACTTCGATGTTGCCGACCTTGAAGCCTGGCCAAATCATCTTTTATCTACGTAGCGCCGAGTCGGCCGTGGGAGATGTGGTCATCGCGCGGCATCCAGAAACTGGCGGATTAATCGTTAAGCGATTGACCAAGATTGAATCTGATGGCTACTGGCTAGAAGGCGATGCAATGGTTTCGTCCACTGCATCATCAAGTTCCGATTCGTGGGTGTTTGGCGCAGTTTCGCGTGATGCAATTGTTGGGGTTGTTTTTATCTAACTGTTGTGGGCGGGAAGTTCGGCAAGAAATGGCTCAATAACTGACTTTTCTCCGACGAGAACTAATTCTTCAATTGAACGGCGGCCGTTAAGAAATAGTGCAAGGTCGCTCGAAGTTGCAGTTAAAGTGACTGCTTCGCCACCACGATTCCAGGTGACAGTTTCTGAGTGGTCTGTTGGTGCAAAAATGATTGTGAAATCTTTGGCTTCTGTCCACTCATCGTGGACCTTTATCCACTCTGCAATGCCATCTAATGCAACTGCGAATGGAAGCGGAATGTTTTTACCGATAGCGAGGTGTGC
>JAHEEQ010000130.1:0-2694 GCA_024640585.1 Micrococcales bacterium | reverse complement strand
GTCTTTGGTGATGTCCACCATGTTGCGGATGGCTTGTCTGGTGAAACTGCCTTGATGGCATCGATAAGTTCTTGAGTTTTTAGAGCGCACCATTCGTTTATGTCGCGATCTGGTGATTGATTTACGAAATCCATTTCTTCAGATGCGTCTGGATTAAGAATTGTTTTTGCCCAGTGAGATTGCACATCAGCGAGATGCAACATAAGTTGTTTGAAGCTCCAGTCCGGGCAAGATGGAACTCGATTTTCTGCTAGATTTTCTGCATAGATATCGCGCATAGATTTTGATGCGTGTTCGATTTCAGAAATGTAGTCCGAGAGTTGCATTATTCCTCTTCATCATCTAGGCGAGCAAGATAAGTTGCGAATCGCTCCATTGGAATTTCGAAGTCAGGATTTAGGTCAACAAATTCGCGTAACCGGTCTGCAACCCAACCTAGGTCAACTTCGTCTTCACCGCGACGTTTTTCGAGCTCTTCAATTCCGCGATCAGTGAAATACATAAGTTTCCTTATTCAAATGCAGCTTGAACTAATGCAGCTTGTTCAACTTCGTGGCGGTGATGTGAACCAACCGCAGGTGAAGAAGAAGCAGGACGAGATACGCGATGAACTTCACGACCCAAAACCTCAGGCAAGTTCATTGCCATGAATGGCCATGCGCCTTGGTTTGCAGGTTCATCTTGCACAAAGCGAATCACTGCATCCGACTTCACACCTTCAAGTGCGGTGCGAAGAGTTCGGTATGGCAGTGGGTAGAGGCGTTCGAGACGAATGATTGCAACATCATTTGCACCACGCTTTTCTCGTTCTGCAACTAGGTCGTAATAAACCTTGCCACTGCAAATCAAAACTTTGTTCGCTTGTGCGCCATTAACTTTGTCATCACCAATCACTGCGCGGAAGTGGCCGCTTGTGAAATCGGAAGTTGCGCTAGCTGATGCTTTTGCGCGCAAAAGTGATTTAGGTGTGAAGATGATTAGCGGTCGAGTAAGTTCGGAGTGAGCTTGCCAGCGGAGTAAGTGGAAGTAAGAAGCGGCAGTTGAAGGCTGGGCAACTGTCATGTTGTCCTGCGCGCAAAGTTGCAAGAAGCGTTCGATGCGTGCGGATGAATGATCTGGTCCTTGACCTTCAAAACCGTGTGGAAGAAGCAGTGTCACAGAACTGCGTTGGCCCCACTTCTGTTCGCCAGATGAAATGTATTCATCGATGATGGTTTGAGCACCATTTGCAAAGTCACCAAATTGTGCTTCCCAAAGCACAAGTGCATCTGGACGTTCAACAGAGTATCCGTATTCAAATCCCATTGCTGCATATTCGCTAAGGAATGAGTCGTAGATGTATAGCTTTGCGTCATTTTCGTAGCACTGTTTTAGAGGCTTGTATTGCCAGCCAGTTACTTTGTCAACGATTACAGAATGGCGGTGACCAAACGTGCCACGACGTGAATCTTGTCCCGCCAAACGAATGGTGCGACCTTCGGTTAGAAGCGAACCAAACGCTAATGCTTCTGCCATACCCCAGTCGATTTCATTGTTCTCAACCATTTCAGCACGACGTTTTAGTTGTGGTGCAAGACGCGGATGAACTGTGAATCCTTCAGGCATTGTTAGCTGTGACTGCACAACTCGTTTTACAACGTCCATCGAAATGCCGGTATTAACTTCGTAGGCCGGAGTTTGTGGATCTAATGGGACTTGACCTTCAGTCATAACCTTGTGAGTGATCTTTGAAAGTTGGTCATCATCATGATGTTCCGCTTTTGTCGCTTGGAAAACATTTTCTAGTTGATCTTGGAAGTGCTTCAAAGCTGCTTCAGCTTCATCAACTGAAATGTCTCCGCGACCAATCAAGTTTTCGGTGTACAACTTACGAACTGAACGCTTTTGGTCAATCAAGTCATACATCAATGGCTGGGTTAGTGACGGATCATCAGCTTCGTTGTGACCACGGCGACGGTAGCAAACTAGATCAATCACAACATCTTTGTGGAATTGTTTGCGGAACTCGAATGCGATTCGTGCAACCTTCACAACAGCTTCTGGATCGTCGCCGTTCACGTGGAAAATCGGAGCTTGAACCATGCGAGCAACATCTGTCGCGTAAGTGGTTGAGCGGCTGTAGCGAGGAGAAGTGGTGAATCCAACTTGGTTGTTCACAACAACGTGGATAGTTCCGCCAACGCGGTAGCCCTGAAGTTGTGACAGGTTAAGGGTTTCAGTCACAACTCCTTGACCAGCAAACGCTGCGTCACCGTGCATCAAGATTGGCAAGACACCGTATTTGGTTTCAACCGGCATTTGATCTTGCTTCGCGCGAACGATTCCTTCTAGTACAGGATTAACTGCTTCAAGGTGAGATGGGTTTGCGGCGAGATAAACGTTTGTTGAGTTTCCAGAAAGGGAGGTGAATTGACCTTTTGTACCTAAGTGGTATTTGACGTCGCCAGAACCTTGCACAGATTCTTCGCCGTAATGGCCTTCAAATTCACGGAAGATTTGGTTGTATGACTTGCCAGCAATGTTTGCCAACATATTCAAACGTCCGCGGTGTGGCATACCAATGCAAACTTCCGCGTAATTGTTGTCTGCAGCTTCTTCCAAAATTGCATCCACTAGTGGAACTGCAGATTCTCCGCCTTCAAGACTGAAGCGTTTTTGACCTACATATTTTGTTTGCAAGAATGTTTCAAATGC
>JAHEEQ010000310.1 GCA_024640585.1 Micrococcales bacterium | reverse complement strand
GTATCTCGCCTCAACATTTGCGAATGATTGGCTCAAAAGAATTGTGGTTCATGGTCTAGGGCTGCCCAGTCGAGCGGAAGTTTCTATATCGGCGAATGGAATTCGTCTAAATCTAAATAACAAGCTTGATATTTTCATTCCTGCCGATGCAATCAGAGAAGTTAAAGCTGATCGCGCAATTGCCGGTAGAGCTTTTGAAAAAGATGGTATTGCAGTGATTGTTTGGCAACTTGGAGAAACCGAAATTGCAAGCGGATTTCGGGCGGATACAAATGAGCAACATCTTAAGTTTTTGCAAGCGACAACGAAGAAGGAAATTGCGAAGTGACCATATACGCGAAATTGGTATTAGAAGACGGAAAAGTTTTCAACGGCATCGGCTTTGGAGCCACTGGCACTACGTATGGAGAGGCTGTTTTCTCAACCGGCATGTCGGGGTATCAAGAGACGCTGACTGATCCGTCCTATCATCAACAAGTTGTAATCATGACTGCACCTCATATCGGAAACACGGGAATGAATCACGCAGACGAAGAAAGTCGCAAAATCTGGGTTAGTGGGTTCGTAGTTCGCGAACCTTCTCCAATTGTCTCGAACTGGCGCTCTGAGAGTTCATTAGATGAAGAACTAAAGAAAGCTGGAGTAGTTGGAGTTGCGGAGGTGGACACTCGCGCAATCACTCGCCACCTTCGTGAAAGCGGAGCAATGCGAGTCGGGCTGTTCTCTGGAGTAGACGCAGCGAAATCTGATGCGGAACTGATTGATTTAGTCAAGAAATCTCCACAGATGAAAGGTGCAAACTTAACTTCCGCAGTCACTACCGAAAAAACTTATGTAATTCCAGCCGTAGGGCAGAAGAAATTCACAGTTGCGGCTGTCGATCTTGGCATTAAATCAATGACACCAGAACTTATGGCGCAACGCGGAATTGAAGTTCATGTTGTTCCAGGCGACATAAGCAGTGAAGAATTATTAGAAATTGGAACCGACGGAATTTTCTTTTCAAATGGCCCAGGAGACCCAGCAACTGCCGACCATGCGGTCGCCCTTGCAAAAGCTGTACTAGAAGCAAAACGACCTTTCTTCGGAATTTGTTTTGGAAATCAAATCCTTGGTCGTGCTCTCGGCTTTGATACATACAAATTGAAGTACGGGCATCGAGGAATCAATCAACCTGTTCAAGATCGCACAACTGGAAAGGTTGAGGTCACTGCGCATAATCATGGCTTCGCGGTTAAAGCACCACTTGAAGGTGAAACCAAAACTGAATTTGGCCGAGTGATTGTTAGCCATGTCTGCCTAAATGATGATGTGGTTGAAGGTTTGGAATGTCTAGATATCCCAGCCTTTAGTGTGCAGTACCACCCCGAAGCGGCGGCGGGTCCACATGATTCCGCCTACTTATTTGATCGATTCTGCGAAATGATGAACGGAACTAGAAATGCCTAAGCGGACAGATATAAAAAGCGTACTTGTAATTGGTTCCGGTCCAATTGTCATCGGACAAGCTTGTGAATTCGACTACTCGGGTACTCAAGCTTGCCGAATTTTGAAAGACGAAGGCATTCGAGTCATTTTGGTCAATAGCAATCCTGCAACCATCATGACTGATCCTGAATTTGCTGATGCGACTTACGTAGAACCAATTACTCCTGAAATTGTTGAAAAGATTATTGCAAAAGAAAAACCAGATGCATTGCTTCCAACTCTTGGCGGGCAAACGGCTTTGAATACTGCAATGTCGCTTCACTACGCGGGTGTGCTCGACAAATACAACGTCGAACTAATTGGTGCCGATGTGGAAGCAATTGAACGAGGCGAAAATCGCGAACGCTTTAAGAAAATTGTGGCAGAAATTGGCGCCGAAAGTGCTCGATCTGCAATCTGCCACTCAATTGAAGAAGTCTTTGCGGCCGTAGATGATTTAGGTTACCCAGTCGTGGTCCGCCCCTCATTCACTATGGGTGGAGCCGGTTCAGGTTTTGCATACAACGCGGAAGAGTTGACCGCAATTGCCAGTGCAGGTCTGCAAGCAAGTCCAACAACTGAGGTGCTTCTTGAAGAATCAATTTTAGGTTGGAAAG
>JAHEEQ010000298.1 GCA_024640585.1 Micrococcales bacterium | reverse complement strand
AACCGTTGAATATTACTAACCAAGAAGGTCTACCCATGAAAAAACCCCAAGCATTGATCCAAAAAATCATCGAAAAAATTGTCGCAATCAACGCGTCTATTGCAGTAGCTGCTTATTTATTGATGCTACCGAGCACTGCAAATGCAGGAATTTTGTCATCTGGCATCTGTCGTCCATATCGACAACTTGTAGATAACGAACTGTTTGTCGTTGTCTCAGCAATCATGGCTGTGGTCTTGGTCATTGGTTGGAAATTGGCTGGTACAGGCTCCAAAGCAATTCAAAGTGGCATTGGTCTATTGGCTGCACTTTTCATTGGCTTGAACATTGAAAACATCATTCAAACCGCTACTGGTGTTGGCATCTTCTGCTGAGGATTCTGGCATGGAAGAACTAGATAGCTCAGAAGTCAAACAGTCACTGTTAAGTCAGCTCACCACGTTAGGTGTAGATGACTGGTTGTTCGTGATCAATTTGTGTACGGCAATCCTTGTCTCAGTAATTTTGCGCTTTCCACGCTTTTTAATTCTTTCATTGATCATGCATTTTGTATTGATGCTCGTCACTCAAATCTCCCCTCAATTGTTAGAGAAATATCTCAAACATATGAAACAAGCAGACCGCTACACGCCGTGGCCAATGGTCACACAAAAACGAGGTTTACGCCCACTTGGGTATGGACGAGACGTGCAGATATGAAAACGCTTTCAATTGCTGAAAAAACAGCTATCTACTCTCAGAATGCTGGGCAACCAATTGCAGAACTTTTGCCGTGGTTGTTTCCGCTGTCACCCAAAATCGTGGTGCAGAAAGATGGTTCATTGCTGGCTTCTTTTGTATTCAAGGGATTGGACATTGATTCAACATCGAATGCCGATATCAATTCAGCAAGAAGGCAAGTGCTTTACGCCTTAGATCAACTGCAAGAGCAGCCAATCATGATGAATTGGCAAATGCGTCGTCGTGAGACAACAAGCTATCCAAATTCAAAGTTTCCTGACCCAGTAAGTCAACGTATTGACGAATTGCATTGTGAAACACTAATGGCGAACAAGCAGTTTGTAAATGTTCCTGCTTTTTCCATTGTGATGCTGCCTCCGGCAGACAGTACTCGTTTTCTTAACCGGTTACGCCGTGCATCTGAGTTGGGCGACGACAGCTTATGGGGCGCATTGAAAGCCTCAATGACTGGTATTGGCGACATTCTTCAAGGGCGTAGCGATTTCCCGCACACAAACTCAGAAGATTTGATTGATGCAGGCAAACAATTTGAAAAGTACATCAGTCAATTTTTAGCTGCAACAAGTGCACTAGGCATCACTCAGCTAACAGGAGACGCTTTTTCTGGTTATTTATGTTCGTGTGCAAATCCAACTCGCAAGATTTCACGTGTTGCATTTCCTGACCCTGAGTACTTTTGGGACACGGCACTATGCGCTGACTATTTAAATAATTTTTCGTCTGATGAGTTGATCTTTGAAGGGCAAGGGAAGATCTTCACTGCAAGTTATTCATTTCGATTAATCAAGCGTAAACGCCTGTCACTGGACTTGTTCGACAAGTTGCTAGCTGACCGAGTTGAATTCACGTTGACGCATGTTTATAAATTCTTACCGCGTAAAAAAGGTATGAATGTCGTCAAAGCGATGGCCAGGCACCATGGTGATAGAAAAATGTCACCTGCGGCATGGGCATTCGGCTTACTAAATGGCGGCGATTTTAGTGGTGCAAAAATTAACGAAGGGCGAGTTGAAGCTGAAGCTGAGGCTGAAAATTTCGCAAGTCAAATTGAAATGAGTAGTAACGGTGCCGGTTATTACTACGGAGGTCTTGTCGTCCATGCACAAAGCGCCTCTGAACTTCAAAATAGTTGCCAGCGTGTCGAGGAATTGCTAAGTGGCGCTCGCTTGCTGCCAATGCGAGAAACCCTTCACAAACTTTCAACTTGGACGGCCACAATTCCTGGCTCACACGAAGAGATCGCAACATGGCAAACGATTCAAACAGAAAATTTCGCAGATCTGCTACCACTTAGAACGATTGATGAAGGAAATCGCTTCAACAAGTATTTGTCTGAAGCGTTAAAAAAACCATGCCGTGCTT
>JAHEEQ010000292.1 GCA_024640585.1 Micrococcales bacterium | reverse complement strand
CCCAGCGAGCACGCTTGCCCACCATTTCGTTCAAGGCGTCAACCACCTCAGCATCCTTGGATGCCCAGTCTGTCTTGGGTTTGTATAACGCCGACCGCGATAAACCCACGAGTCGGCAAGCTTTGCTTTGAGAGAGTTGATGGTCTGACACCATCGACTCAATCACAGCACGCTTGGCTGTCGGCGTTAGAACTTTCGGGACAAAACATCCTTAATCGCTGTGTTCTCTAACGCCAACTCCGCGTACATCCGTTTGAGCTTGCTGTTTTCGGCTTCAAGGTCTTTGATGCGTTTAAGCTCGCTGGCAGATACGCCCGCATATTTGCTTTTCCATTGGTAATACGTGGCGTTGCTGATGCCGTGTTTGCGGCACACCTCGGCAACGGGCAAGCCCGATTCGCCTTCGCGCAATATCCCAACAATCTGGCTTTCCGTAAACTTTGACTTCCTCATCTCTCATCCTCAAAGAAATGGAAGTCTCTATTTTCAACCTGTTCACCGTTTGGGGAAGCTTACGAGCAGACACCGAATCAAAGAAATTACTCTCGTAAGGCAATGCGTCAACCGCCAAATTGGCTTGCTTAAAGTTTGGACCTAAGTTTGTTACGCTGGGATGTATATCTGCGCCATAAAGCGCATCTGCGCCGTATGGGTTTCTGGGGTTTTTTCCACAGCCCAAATCTAAGTGTTTCATTGTTTACTCATTCTGAAAAAAAACTTCACCTTCATCGCCAAGTAGTGTAGCGAAGGGAAAGCAGAGAAATGAAAATAGCGGAATCGCTTAGCAACTGGCAGTTCATTCTTTTTGCACATAAGTACACATTTCCGCCAGAAAGTATTTTGCGCAAAAATTTCACAAATGAATTCATTTAATTGGATTTGTTTCTTAATTACCGATAACACTTCATGGTCATGAAGACCATTCAACGAGGCATCAGCTAACATTTGATTGCACTCTAAGTTTCCATCAACGGATGAAGCAAGCATTCTTTTTCGCTTGATTTCATACACATAGTTTTTCTTTGCCTGCGATACACCACCTCGTCGATGTTTAACTAATGGTTGATTAAGACGAACAGCTCCGTTCATTAACAGTGAACGAAAGAAAAGACACTGATCCTCATACATCAGACTCGGATTTAAGTTGTTAGATGCAATCAACCGACGTGTCATCATGTGGCTAGCACCAAATATAAAAGGTCGTTTTTTAGCCCAAGCCGTCAAATCCCAAGCGTCCAAATTATCTGTATTTTTAACACCCAAAATTGTCCCATCAAGCGCCATGTCGTACCCATCTGCGGCGAGCAAATCTGGCGATGGATTCAATTTCTTCCAATAATTTATGCACTCACTACATCTTGATGGTAGCGAAATATCATCTCCAGCAGCGGTGAAGACCAAGTCCCCACTTGTCAAATGAAATGCTTTTGTGTAATTGGCCACCAGCCCTATGTTTTGCAAATTTCGATTTAACAAAATCGATTTGGTGCCCTTGTAGTCTGCGACCTGCTTACAGACTATGGCCCAAGTATTATCTTGAGAGCAATCATCCGACACAACAATTTCAAGATTTTCATAGTCTTGTTCAAGCAAGCTTTGAAGTGCCTCTTCTACGTACGCCTCTTGGTTATAGGTGAGCAGAATCACAGAGGCGCGAACTGGTTCCATGCTTACACCCAACCCCACTCGCTACCCGATTTGTTATTCAATGCGTGCACTGTCTTACCATAAGTTGCTAACTCGTGCGCACTAGCCGCCTTGACTAAGTTGCGACGTTGGTGGCGTGACAATTTCCTAGCGAGCCAACTCTGCGCCATATAGAGACGCATTAAGTTGCGGTTACCAAGGCTGTCTCGCTGATCAAGCTTCATTTCTAACTTCAGTGCCTTTTGAGTCGTCATGCCATAGTGGTGTAACCATGAGTCAGCCGTTGTGCCTGTGCTTAAACCAGCTTCCGCTGCACGCTGAAAGAAAATGCCATCTTCATACCCTAGCAACTTAGGCACAGGCATGAAATAGCCAATCTCACTCCACACATCTTCACGAATGGCCATGCACACAGCATGTGGCGCATTTTTCCTGACATAGCCTTTCATGTCAGCTTCAGCTG
>JAHEEQ010000286.1 GCA_024640585.1 Micrococcales bacterium | reverse complement strand
GCACCACCTCGAGGAAAAGTTGAATACAACAGCGAAGGTGAACCAATTTATGGTGCACGCGATGAAGTAGATTTCGAAAAACTTCGCGCAGTAGAACTTCCTTTCTGGATGGCAGGTGGTTTCTCGCTTCCAGAGAAGATGATTGAGGCTCGAGACCTAGGTGCTTGTGGTATTCAAGTTGGGTCACTCTTTGCCGCATCTAATGAATCAGGCATCTTACGAGAGCTTAAAGATGAACTACTTGAAGATTTACTAGATGAAGACTTTAAAGTAAAAACTGATGCCCAAGCATCCCCAACAGGCTTCCCATTCAAAGTCGCTGCAGTCCAAAAGACAATTGCAAATCAAGATGTGTATGAAGCCCGACCTCGACTATGCGACCTTGGCTATTTACGCGAACCTTTTGAGAAAGAACCAAATTCCCTTAGCTATCGCTGCGCTGCAGAGCCGGTGGACGCATTCTTAGATAAAGGTGGTGACCTTTCTGAAACAGTTGGTCGCAAATGTCTTTGCAATGGACTGCTTTCGACTGTCGGTATGGGACAGATTCGACCTGACGGCTACACCGAGCCAGTACTTGTTACCTTCGGAAGTGATTTAAGTGGTCCAAGGGAACTTATAAAACTTCATCCAAAGGGATGGTCGGTTCAAAATGTTGTTGAATTTTTGAGTTCAGAAATTTAAGGACGATTTAAGTGTTCAAGCGCAGCTTGAACAACGTGCGCAACTCCCCCATTGTCATTTGATGGCACAATCAAATCTGCAATCTCGTGAACGTGTGGGTGTGCATTTTCAACAGCAAAAGAGAAGCCCGCCCAACCGAGCAGTTCGAGATCATTGAATAAGTCACCAACTGCAAATACATCTTCTTGAGCGATTCCTTGAAGTTGTGCAATCTCAGCAACTCCGGATGCTTTGCTAATTCCTTTGTTGCAGATATCAATGAAAGTTTTTTCAGAATGAATTCGAACACAAGTGACTTCGGGCAAAAAGTTTTTTACTTCTTTAAAAGTTTCGTCTGTGGTTCCATCGCGATCGATATAAACACTTAGTTTGACAATTCCTGGTTGGGCAAGAACTTCGAGAATGTCGTCTACGAAACTTGCTCCATCGAGTGCCCATGCCCAGGGGGCTTCAAATCCAACTTCTGCAACAATGTTGTATGTCTGACTAATCGGCCCTTCAATTACTCTGTCTAGTAAGAATTTCACACCAGCAAATTGATTACGCAGTTTTGAAACGACTGAAACTAGTAAATCTTGGGTCATTGGATGAGTGCGCAGAACTGTTTTTTGTGAAAGGTCAACGAGTGAACTTCCATCGTTGCAAACTGCGTACCAATGGTGACCAACCATTTCTGCAATTGGCAAAATGTCGATTGGCGAACGTCCAGTTGCAAATACGACTGGGATACCTGCCGCAATAGCCTGATGCACCGCCGCAATCACATCTGGATGAGGGGCCTGCGAGCCTGTGGTCAACAAGGTTCCATCGAGATCAGTTGCAATTAACGGCTTAGGCACCGCGGGAGTGTGCCATAGCCTTGGGACATGCGTTTTAGCGAGATAGGTGGTTCTCTAATCAGACCATCACTTGCCCATGTTGATTCTTTTCGCGATTTACTTCATGATGAAGCGCTTCGTGGACAGGCTAAAGACTGGGACCTTCCATTTGATGCTCCAGATTTGATTTTGCATAAACATATCCGCGAACTCGACCACACACACTTTTGGTGGATTGACAATGGAACTTTGGTGGGCCGAATTCGTTTACGCGACAAAACAGATGGTGATTTCTATGAAACCCGCGGAGATGTGGGTTACGAAGTAAGGCCCACATATCAACGTCGCGGCTATGCAACTTTGATGTTGCGAGATCTGCTATTCGAAGCAGCTTCAGTTGGCAGAAATCATCTTCTCATTACCTGTTCACCCGGAAACACTGCTTCAAGGCGAGTTATGGAAAAGAATGGCGGTCACCTTCGAGATCTTTATCAAGGTGAATTTCTACGATTCGATTTCCAACTAAATTAATCCAATGACAATTACTTTTGCATCTAGGCTCGAAGATTTACCTTCTGGATACCACTCTCGCACGCCGCAAAGGTCAGACATT